>NZ_JBFROI010000011.1:189903-295099 GCF_041471405.1 Vibrio sp. 10N.261.52.C11 | reverse complement strand
CGCGATGAACCTTTTTTATGCCTACTGATTTTATAACGGTTGCTTTTATAACTGCTTAATACGCTGCTTTAACGCTTCTAAATCTATATCATTGCCAACAATTCGTAATCGAACATACTCTTCAGTCATCGCGTCGCACGTAATAGCAAAATCGACACCCGAACATGTCTTAATACCGATACTCTCAAATAGCTTTGAAAGGTGAGTTCCTCTCTTTTTCAACAACATAATGGGCGTCGATATTGACGTGCCAACCACCTCAATATTGTTCTCAGACAACAAGCCGATCATTTGCTGCTTAAAGTATTCAGTTTTGCTGCGGTTCATTTCTAAGAAGTGTTTTGCATTGGGTAAGGTCGCCGATGCGATTTTTATTGAGGGGTAAGTCGGCGTAAACACACTCACCGCAGCTTCGATTGCAGAAGTCAGGTTTTCACTGCTGGCTAAGTAACCGAGTCGAATCCCAGCGAGCCCTAAACCTTTAGAAAAGGTTCGTAAAACTATTAAGTTGTCCAAGACTAAGGTCTGATCGAGCATAGACTGCTCAGGGGTCAGGTATTCACCATATGCCTCGTCGACAATCAAAATAGCGCCACAACGCTCACATACTCTCGCTATCTCGACCAGATAAGCTCTGTCGTAGATTCGACCCGTTGGGTTGTTGGGATTATCGATATACACCAAGGCAGGATTTTGACTGCTTATTTTTGATGCCAACACACCGAACAGATCCGACTCGTTTTGATAATCAAACATGTTGATGGACTGGTACTTCCCGCCCACCAAAGTGAACTCTGATACTGCTTCAACAAACTGAGGGCCAATGCCTATCATGGTGCGATTGTTGTGATCGATAAGTTTATTGAAGATAAGTTCTAGCGCCCCAAGAGAGCCCGTGGTGTACGTAATACGACAATCTTCAATCCCAATAAACTGGCGAGTCAGATAAGTCAGCTCCGAAAGCTCCCTGTGGCAATAGTACTTATCAATACCGTAGATAATATCTTTGATCACATGTTCAGGAATTTCTGGTGCGCCAAATGGATTGGAGCCAAGTGAACAATCGATACGAAATGAGTGATCGACATAAGAATGGTATTCGCCACTTAACCGTGGATTTAAATGCATAAGAAAACGCTCAAAAAATATTCATGCGCTATTCTTATCGTACTGAATTTTATCTATATAGGTCATTTCGCGACAGTTCTTCGCCTTGTTTCGAGAGACTGGTTAAAAACCAAGATTGGTTCAAATAACGAATTCTCTTAAGCCATAATCAAGAGTTAAGCACTCGTGTTTACATTTCGAGTTAACCGAACCGCTTTCTTTGCGCTAGATTAAGCTGAGATAAGATAGGGTAATAACAGAGCTTGCATCTTTACTCTCCCTAGTTACCATAGCCCCATTAACATCCCCCATATTTTGAAGGTTGCTATGAAAGCAATTAAGACTCTTTTCTTCCTGATGGTTTTATTGAGCGGTCTGTTTACCGCTTGGCTGTTTATTCCAATTCCAGCGACCATGGACAAGCAAACGCTCGACGTTCCATTAACGGAACCATTCAAGCTTGTTGCGTATCGCAGCAACCCGAATGATGCGAGCAAGCCGCTGACTTACCACTACTATGTGATTTCAGATGTGGTTGGTGTAGACGACATGGACCCATTCCTGATTACCACGGACCAGTTCGTGAAGCTTGGCGAATTCGACGAGAACACATTCAACCTTACGGTTAACGGCAAGATTGATAGCTACACCAACGATTTGTGGATCAAGAAATCTGATGGCAAGCTTCAACACTGGTACGTGAGTATTAACGCGAACTATATTCGTTAAAATCGAACTGCAATAAACCTCATTTTAAAACTGCGCTTTGGCTTCCAAGCGCAGTTTTTGTTTCTAGCAACACCCTCCACTTATCCCGACCCGTTCGACATAAACTGCATTGCCTACTTTTGATTCACTGCTGCCCTTGCTCTCAAGGTGTTATAAGCTCTTTAGATACGATAAGCTCAGACCATGCTCGACGCCCAATAAATCAAAATAATAAAGGATCACCCGTGGAATTTACGCTCGACAAATTTAACGGCATCATCATTGACCCAGCAACAGCCCCTCACGATGTTGACTCATTCAATGCCGAACTCAGCGAGATCACCGAATTTTCAAAGCAGAATAACAAAGGCATCATTTGGATTAGCTTACCTATTTCACTCTCGCACCTTATTCCGGTGGCGACTGAGCTTGGCTTTGTGTTTCACAACTGCTTAGAAGACGAGATTACGCTGATCCACAAATCCGAGATTGTAGAGTTTGTGCCTTTCATTCCGACCCACACCTTGGGTGCTGGCGCGTTAATCACTAACGAACACAACCAAGTGCTGATGATTAAAGAACACGGCATGACGGGCTACAAATTACCGGGCGGTCATATTGAGTTGGGTGAAGGCATTGAAGAATCCGTGGTTCGAGAAACCTTAGAAGAGACTGGCATCGAAGCCACGTTCGTTTCAGTGGTTGGCATGGCGACGAGACACCCGTATCAATTCGGAAAGTCTAACCTCTACTTTGTTTGTCACCTTATCGCTCAAACTCAAGAGATTGCGATTCAAGACACAGATGAAATTGCAGAAGCTAAATGGATTGATGTTGAAGAGTACATTAACAACCCCGACAGCTACCCGTTCAACCGCCAGTTAGTCGGCTCTTTGATAGGCAAACAAGGATTAGAACTCACTCAGTTAGAAGGCAACTATGGCCCAGTCCACAAGCCCGAGATCTTCTTTTCGCAAAACTAGAGCGATTCAAATATAAAAACGCCAAGCTCATAAGAACTTGGCGTTTTGCTTTTCATTTTACTTGTATTGTTTAAGCCATCTCGTTGCTAGTGACTTCCTAATAGACTGTTCTAGAACCTATCTATTTTAGAAAAATCCTAGTGGGTTAGTATCGTAGCTGATCAACAGGTTCTTAGTATTTTGGTAGTGATCGAGCATCATCTTATGTGTCTCACGGCCGATACCCGACTTCTTGTAACCACCAAACGCGGCATGAGCTGGATAAGCGTGGTAGCAGTTCACCCAAATACGTCCAGCTTCAATGTTGCGACCCATGCGATACGCTAGGTTTGCATCACGCGTCCATACACCTGCACCCAAGCCATATTCGGTATCGTTGGCAATCTCTAGCGCTTCAGCTTCGTCTTTAAACGTCGTCACCGCGATAACAGGGCCGAAGATCTCCTCTTGGAATACACGCATCTTGTTGTGCCCTTCCAGCATGGTTGGCTGGATGTAATAACCATTACCGAGATCATCAGATTGCTGCGCAACTTCGCCACCTGTCAGCACTTTAGCGCCTTCTTGGCGACCGATTTCTAGGTAGCTCAGAATCTTATCGAACTGCTCTTTTGAAGCTTGTGCGCCAACCTGAGTATCAGTATCTAGCGGGTTACCTTGTTTAATAGTTTGAGCACGCTCGACCACCTTGGCGATGAACTTGTCGTACACCGATTCATGGATCAGCACACGTGATGGACAGGTACACACTTCACCTTGGTTGAAGAACGCCAGCAACATGCCTTCGACACACTTATCAAGGTATTCGTCTTCATGGTTAAAGATGTCTGGGAAGTAGATGTTTGGAGACTTACCGCCAAGCTCAACCGTTGATGGAATCAAGCTTTCAGCGGCACATTTCAGGATGTGGTGGCCGACTTCTGTCGAACCGGTAAATGCCAATTTCGCCAAACGATCGCTGGTTGCTAACGCTTGACCCGCTTCACTACCAAAACCATTGACGATGTTGACTACGCCTGCAGGTAGAAGATCAGCGATCTTCTCCATCATCACTAAGATCGATGTCGGTGTTTGCTCCGCTGGCTTCATCACAACACAGCAACCCGCAGCCAGTGCTGGCGCCAATTTCCAAGCCGCCATTAAAATCGGGAAGTTCCAAGGAATGATCTGCCCCACCACACCGATGGGTTCTGGGAAGTGGTAGCTCGCGGTGTTTGAATCTAGCTCGGCTGCGCTGCCTTCTTGCGCCCGAATACAGCCTGCAAAGTAACGGAAGTGGTCAACAACTAACGGGATGTCTGCCGCTAGAGTTTCACGCACAGGCTTGCCGTTTTCCCACGTCTCCGCCACCGCGATTTCTTCTAGGTGCGCTTCAATGCGATCGGAAATTTTAAGTAGGATATTGGAACGTTCTGTCACACTGGTCGCAGCCCAACTAGCACGAGCCGCATGCGCCGCATCGAGTGCCAAGCTAATGTCTGCCTCTGTTGAACGTGCCACTTGGCAATACACCTGACCATTCACTGGGGAAGTGTTATCAAAATACTCGCCGCTGACAGGCTTCACCCACTCGCCACCGATAAAGTTATCGTATTGAGCTTTAAAGTTCACCACTGCGTTGTCACTACCCGGCTGTGCGTAAATCATAGTTAGATCCTTCTTCGATTTGATATTCGTTATTGAGCTAGAGCTGTCTTATTTTTGTGGCGGCTCCCCTTGAGAAAAGAACTCATGGCGAGACGCCCATGTTTATGCTTTCTGTTTAAAACACTGATACTTCGTGTTTTCTTCACAACAGTAACAACGCAAATCACACGCCAGAACTTCAAAACTTGTTGTTAATAAATTGTAAAACTATGATTACCAAACGTTTACAACCCAAAGTGAGTTGGCATTGAACGGACGTATGGAAACCACTCCAGTGTTCAACTGTTCCAAATTGGTACACCCTCACTGTTACGACATGGAACAGTCATGCACCTTCAACAAGCAAACACCTCAGATTGGCTTTCGTCCTCTTGGCACCGCAGCACAGAAGCGGGTCTAAAACAGAGACGACTTCCTGAAGACATTCGCCTACCACAATCGATTCTTAAGCAGCGACGTCATCAATCGGCTGACTTGATCCACATCGTCGAACGCAATGCGCTGCCTTTGTTTAATCAGATGTTTGCTCGTACCGACAGTCGTTTGATTCTGACCGATATTGAAGGGGTGATTCTGGCGAGTTGGGGACAGGAGCGGTTTAAGGAGAAGCTGACATCAATTGCACTCAGCTCAGGAGCGTGTTGGCAGGAACAACTTAAGGGCACCAACGCGATTGGCACCGCGATTGTTGAAGCTAAACCCGTGACCATCATTGGTGAGCAGCACTTCATCCACCAGCATCGATTTATCAGCTGTTCAGCAAGCCCTGTGTTTGATCACCAAGGGAACATGGTTGGCGTATTGGACATTACCAGTGAGCAGCAACAGCACGACAGTTCGGTGCAGCTACTGGTTCAAAATATGGTTCAGCTTGTTGAAAACCAGCTACTGAGCCACATCCCACAAGGCACCACTCGCATCGACCTCGCATATGAGAAATCGTTATTACACAGTGGTTGGCAAGGGATTGTAATAGCCAATGAAGCTGGGGAGGTGGTGGCACACAATCAGGTCGCCTCTCAACTATTGGATCAAACCTCGATCGTCGGTGAGAGTATCGATACCCTCTTCAACCGAACCTCATTAGACACGCCTTTTGTATTTGAGAAACAACACCTCAAACAACCAACCACCAAACGCACGCGCTCCATTTCAGCATCGTGTGATTTGCACCATGGCGAGCAACAAATCGAACACGCTTGGCAGCAAGCCAACAAGGTAATCGATAAAGGGATCAGTTTGTTGATCTTAGGAGAAACAGGAGTTGGCAAAGGCGAGTTTGTTAAAGCGCTGCACAAGCAAAGCCAGCGTAAGTCTTCGCCCTTGGTAGCGGTAAATTGTGGCGCGCTGCCTAAAGACCTTATTGAATCTGAACTGTTTGGTTACGCGCCGGGCGCCTTTACGGGAGCAAGCCACAAGGGCTTCCAAGGTAAGATCCGTCAAGCAGATAAAGGGATTCTATTTCTAGATGAGATCGCCGACATGCCTTTAGAAGCTCAGTGCCGACTACTGCATGTTCTGCAAGACAAATCCGTGGTGCCAGTTGGTTCTAATCAAAGCTATCAAGTCGATTGTCAGATCATCGCTGCAACTCACAAAAACCTCGAGCAGTTAGTCGCAACAGGTGAGTTTAGGCAAGACCTGTATTACAGACTCAATGGCTTAGCCTTCACCTTGCCAAGCCTACAACACCGACAAGACAAGCACGCTTTAATCGAGCACATTCATCGTAAATACGCCGAAGACGAACAGACAATCTGCCCGCACTTGATGAGCTTACTGTGCGCCTATTCTTGGCCGGGTAATATCCGCGAATTAGACAACTTACTTAAGGTTGCTGCTCTATTAGCAAGTGATGAACCCCAACTCACACTCGAGCATGTGCCCAGCCACCTTGCTCAACATCTCACGTCATTAGCACACGATAATCAGCATCAACTCACGCCTCCTAATACCACCAAAGGTACAGCTAATAACGATTTAAGAAGTACCGTTGAAGAAACCTTGCTGCAAACCTATCAAGCCAACCAAGGCAACATAAGTAAGACTTCGAGAATACTCGGTATCAGCCGCAATACCATTTATCGAAAATTGAAAAGCTTGGGAATCCTCCAATAGGAAGATGAACCTAAGCTACTCAGAACCCAGCTCCACAAGTTGATTGAGCACTTCTTTATCCAATACCGGGTGATGCTTACTCGCTAGGATCAGCACAATATCGACCGAAGGCAACGGCGGCATATCATCAAGAATTTTCAAATCTGAAGTCACGCTTAGCTTACCCATCGCACCAATCGCTAATCCTGCTTTCACGATTGCACGCTGCGCTGAAGCGGTATTGCTACACGCCAATAACTGATAAGGCGTGCCCTGCTTGGTTAAGCCATTCACTGCCGCTGCGTGGTACTTACAATCGGTCTGAAACAAGGCTAGTGGGACTGGTTTAGACTCATCGAATGCATAGTCAGGGCTGCTTATCCAAACACCCACATCATGTGTAAGCCAGTAACCCTCTTCACTATCAGGCGCTCTGGTGACAATCGCCGCATCTAAACGGCCATCATCTAACCACTCTCTGAGGTTAATACTTGGTAGGCTAAATATTTGAATGGAACAGGTAGGTTCTGCTTGCTGTAACAGGCGAATCACTTTTGGAAGAATGGTGTCGTTGTAGTCTTCAGGGCAGCCGAGTCGCAGAGGTTGTTTGTCTTCATAACGCTTTACTTGCTTGAGGGCGGTGTTGTGGAGGGCGACCAACTGTTCGGCATGAGAACGCAGCGCTAAGCCAGCTTCAGTCAGTATTAAATTACGTCCTTCTTTCTGGAAAAGAGTGACGTTGAGTTCTTCTTCCAACTTACGCATCTGAGCACTGAATGCCGATTGGGTACGATTTATCTGTTTCGCTGCACGAGTGAAACTACTGGTTTCCACAAACGCGAGAAAGCCTCGCAAAGCATCAATATCCATATTGAAATCACCACCCATCGTTTTTATTAATGTATTGCATCAAAATTAGCCGTTAGTGCTCCGCAATACAATCCCCTAAGCTCAAAAGCATACTCACCAAACGCAAGGAAGCAACGATGCAGCTTTATATTGGAAACCAGAACTACTCAACTTGGTCACTGCGCGCATGGCTAATATTCGACAACTACAACCTGAGTACAGAAGTCATCAAGCTCAAGCTATTCACCTCTGATTTTTACGACACTCTGGCGAAAGTGACGCCAACGGCCAAGGTTCCAACCCTAGTTGATGGTAATGTTGCGGTGTGGGATTCATTGGCGATTCTCGAATACGTTAACGATGCCTATTTGGACGGTGCAGCGTGGCCTAGCTCAGTGAAAGAACGCGCCCATGCCCGAGCAATTTCCGCCGAGATGCACTCTGGGTTCTTTGCCGTCAGAAATGAAATGCCGATGAACTGCCGCGCACAACGAAAGCTCACACTGAGTGAAGACGCACTGAAAGACATCGCTCGTATTGATGCAATATGGTCTGCACAAATGGAACAATACCCAGAGGGATGGTTATTTGGTGAATGGTCGATTGCCGATGCGATGTTTGCACCCGTCGCATTGCGCGTAGAAACCTATGGAATACAACTTTCCGAAAAGGCATCGCAGTATCAACAACGTGTGCTTAACAGTCCATCAATACAAAAATGGCTGGCAGAGGCAAGCTTAGAAACCGATGTGGTTGAAGAAGATGAGGCGGGCAAGCCAGTATAAAATACAAGACACCCTTCCAAAGCTCACTAGTCTGTGAGCTTTTATCTAAACCTTATTAATTTGGTCGATTGTGATCGCCTAATCACAATGTGCAGATGTGATTGTTTATATTCAAATAAATTCAAATAGTTAAGATAAACATCATGTTACGAGCAACGATCGCATTACTCAGTATTACTAGCTTCGCCGTATCTGCCAACGCCCATCTTCCTTCTGGAGAAGAGTGGCTCAACCATGCGACTGAAGGGCTTGCACCTTATTGGTTAATGCCTAGCGCTCAAGGAGAACCGGTAGGAAACTTCCCTACTTTCCGCTGTGATGACGGTACCTTGCTCGATGTTTCTGATGTGTGCCATGAACTAAACAAAGGCTGGATCACGCCACACTTTGGCAAAGAGTTTACGCGGATGAAGTCACGTCAAACTTATGCCTATGGCGTGCTCTACCACCTTAGTGGCGATAAGCAGGCTTTAGCGCTTGCCAAGCAAGGAGCCTACTACATCATTGATCAGCTAGAAGATAAGCAAAACGGCGGCTTTATCGGCTACACAAAAGAGGGAAAAGTAGGCCAGAATTGGCAGCAGCGTACTTCTCAAGATCAAGCGTATGCATTAGTTGGCCTTGCCATGTACTACTACCTGACCCAAGACAAAAAGGTAGAAGAAGCACTCATCGCCCAACAAGCTTTTATCTTTGATAAATATCGACTTAGCGACAACAGCGGTCTTGCTTGGGTACTCGCCGACGGTGAAGATGGCAGTGCAAAACGACGTGAACTGGTTGCGCAACTTGATCAAATAAACGGCTACCTGTTGTTAGTCGCTCCTCTGCTCAAAGAGCCCGTCAAATCCAAATGGCTTGATGACTTAAACTGGCTCACGCAAGCCATGATTGACCAATACCATTCTGAAGATGAACAACGCTTCTACGGGGCTATTCACGATAAAGCTGCGATGATGCCGAATGCTAATCACAACGATTTTGGGCACACCATCAAAGCGTATTGGATGACTTACCTTACAGGCCAAACATTGAATAACTCTGAATGGAAAGAGTTTGGCATCAAAGGGATGAAACACACTCTCGTTCATGCGCAATATCAGAAAAATTTCGTGAGTGTATCCCAATATTATGGCGAAGAACTTCAGAAAGCGTGGAAAGGACAAGAGATAACTGGCTGGCAAAGCAGACCAAACACAAATTGGGCTTCATCATGGGAATGGGCGGAGCTTGATCAAGCAGCAATGACGGTTTCACTTGTCGATGATTCAATGAAAGACGTCCTGCAATACACCCTACCCACTTTTCATGATGTATGGGTCGACCATAAATACGGCGGTGTCGGGCTTGAGCCAAAACGCACCAAAGCTTTCCATTGGGGCAACGGTTATCACCAGTTTGAACATGCGCTGATTGGCTATCTATACGCACAGCAAGTTGACGCGAAGCCAGCAGTATTGCATTACGCAAGGCCGACCAACAGCGAGATGCCAATGGAACCGTATTACTATCAAGGCGATGTGGTGGAGCTATTGAATAAAGATGACGGAACGCAGAAGGTCAGTTTCAATAACATTCGACCTTAGCGTTGGTTGTTTGTTCTAAATGGACTTGAGATTCAGGGCTACGGGGAATGGACAAGGTCAAAGAGTTAGCACAATACTGATGTCGCAGACCAAACAAAAGCCGCTGTTGATCAGCGGCTTTCTTGATGGAGATAAGCGGAGGTTAGTTGTCCAACCCTTTAATTGGGTTCATCGAGTGATAAACGGTGTTCACGTCACCAGTCATCGACAATGAACTCAAGTCATCAATGAAGAAACGGCTGGTCATTGTGTGCTTACCGCCATTGATAAAGATTTCGATCACTGACTTATCAACATAAACCTCGATGATTTGCTTGGTGCTCAACCTCGGTGCTTTTCTCACTGAGCCAAACTCTTCCGCGTAGAGCTGAGACATCTTACTGCGATCAAGCATGAACTCCTTTTCTGTAGCACTGAATACGATGTTATCACCCGCAACGTTAGTAAGTGTAAACTCAAACTCGTCAGTATCCGTTTCGAGCTCAACCATGAAGCTGGTTGTATCCAATTCAAGAGCATTTTCAACCACCACAGCTTCACCCTGTAGCGCTTTCAATTCAGGTAAAGCAGACTGAACAAGATAGCCATCTTGGATTTGAAGTTCGCGTGGTAACGACAACATGCCCGCCCACTGATACTCATTAGATGGTGTATTAATCTCAGGCAGACCAATCCAAGCAATCAGAATACGGCGGCCTGTATCATCTAAATAAGTCTGTGGTGCATAGAAATCGAAGCCATAATCTGGTTGCGCAATATCTTGGTGGTTTTCCAGTTCTACCGAATCGAGATTTAGGCGGTCACCGACGATATAAGCCACCGAGTAGATATTTTTGAAATCGTATGGATTTTCGCTAGACACACCTTGTGGAGAAAACAGCATCACCGACTGATTCTCTATTTCAAAGAAATCTGGGCATTCCCACATATAGCCAAGGTTGTTGTAACGAGTTTGAATTGGACCTTTGTGCTGCCAATTCATCAGGTCTCGGCTGCAATATAGCGCCATAGAGCCAGTATTTTGAGGCGTTTGAGCACCCACAACCATCAGATAATCGCCGCCCTGTTTCCACACTTTTGGGTCTCGGAAATGTTCGGTGTAGTGATCGTTTTCGATAACCACGCCGTGCTTTTCTATTTTGCCGTCAGCAGACATCTTGGCAAAACATTGAGTTGGCACTCGCAACCAATTTCCATCGCGCTTGTTACCTGTAAAAAACAACAATGCATTGTCGTTTTCAACCAATGCACCACCAGAGTAAACACCGTGAGAGTCGTAATCTTGGTCTGGGTGCAAGCCAATGCCGTGGTCTTCGAAATGAACGAAGTCTTTGGTAGAAAGGTGGTACCAGTACTTCATACCATGGACGGGGCCAACTGGCGTCCATTGGTAAAATAGGTGGTGTTCACCATTAAAGAAACACAGACCATTCGGATCATTAAGCAGACCAAACTTAGGCGCAATATGGTAGCTTGGATAGCCAGAGTCTTGTTTGCGAAGCTCTACCATCGCATCAATACTCTCTAGAGAAATATCTTCTATACGGCGATATCTTTGCTCTACTGTCCAGTTCGAGTTCAAACTCATACACTCTCCTCTACGGCATTCGTATTTGAAGAGTCTTTTTGAATAAACTGAGTAAGAGCTTCTTGCGTTGGAAGTGCGGTCATTGCGCCTTTTTGCGTGGTCGCCAGTGCACCACACCCATTCGCCCACTGAATTGCAGAATCGACGACTTGTTGATTGTTCCACTCATCATCTTGAGAAAGCTTTGCAAGCAAACCGCCAACAAAAGCATCGCCTGCACCCGTGGTATCCACTGGCGTCACTGAGCGACCTGAAATCAACACACCTTGGTTTTCAAATACTCGCCAAACGCCTTTCGCGCCCTGCGTAACCAGAACAAGCGTGTTGTTAAGATCTGCAATGTTAGCCAAACCTTGTTCCATCGAAGTTGAATCGGTTAAGAAATCCAGTTCTTCTTCTGAGAATTTAACCACATCAGCCAATTCAACCGCTTTCATGACCACAGACTTAATTTCAGATGGGTTTTGCCACACTTCATCACGAAGGTTTGGATCGAAGCTGATGTAACCGCCCGCGGCTTTCATACGTCGGATCGCTTCGAAGGTACTGCTTCGGCTTGGTTCATTAGCCAAAGAGATCGAGCAGACGTGTAGCCACTCGTTTTTCTTAAATTCGGGAATGTCTTCAACAGACATAAACTGGTCGGCACTTGGCTTAACCATAAACGTAAAGCTACGCTCGCCTTGGTCATCAAGATCGACCACCACGGTTGACGTGCGTTGTTCAGGGTCCTTCACCAAACGCTCGGTATTCACACCTTCCTTTTGCAGAGTCACTTCCATAAAAGTGCCAAACGGATCGTTACCCACTCGGCCAAAAAATGCGCTTTTGCCTAAAAGGCGAGAAATCGCTACCGCGACATTAGCAGGCGCACCGCCCGGACATTTCAATAATGTCGCGTCAGTCTCCGGAATGAGGTCGACGACGGCGTCTCCAGTTACCCAAACTTGATTCATCTTTCTTACCTTAAAACTGAAAATCATGACAACCGAAAGCGATGGCAATCGAAAGCAGTAGCAACCAAAAGCAAGGTGACACTTCACGCTGTCATGTAAAAATATAAAAAGGCTAGCTAAGCCAAATCACCTAGCTAGCACCCCAAAGCTTAGGAAATGAAGTGAAAAGGGGGGCTTCACTTCTAGGGAGAAACGTTAAGCTGTTGCTTTAATGTTTTGCTTGCTGCGCTCGCGCAGACCTAAAACAACGGTCAGAGCAAAGGCAGTCACGAACGCGATAATCATACCTACCACGTAGTAGCCAATCTTTTCTGGTGATATTGAGATGATGCCAGGAATACCCGCCGCACCCAGTGCTTGTGCTTTCACATTGAACATCGTGATAAACGCGCTTGAAATCGCAGCGGCACAAACCGCAGCAATGAATGGATAGCGAAGCTTCAAGTTCACACCGAACATTGCAGGTTCAGTAATACCAAGCAAGCCAGTCACACCAGAAGGAATCGCGATACCTTTCATTTTCTTATCTTTACTCATGAAACCAACCGCCAGTGCCGCTGCACCTTGTGACACGTTAGACATCGCCGCGATAGGGAAGATGAACGTACCGCCAGTCGTTGCGATATCCGCAAGCAGCTGAGTTTCAATAGCAATAAAGCTATGGTGCATACCAGTAATAACAAACGGCGCATAAATCAAACCAAACACCGCACCGCCAATGAAGCCAGCACTGTTGTATAACCAATTTAGGCCGTCACCAAGCAGGAAGCCGATATCACGAGTAAATGGACCAACAATCGTGAATGTTAACAAACCAGTTATGAAAATCGCCAATAGCGGCGTTAGCAAGTTATCCAGAACCGAAGGAATAACTTTACGCAGCCCAAGCTCAACTTTCGCTAGAATAAACGCAGAAACAAGAACGGGTAGTACTGAACCTTGATAGCCTACTTTCTCGATTTCGAAACCTAAAATGTTCCAAACCGGAATGCTGCCCGACACTGATGCGCCACCGAAGCCCCAGCCGTTAAGCAAGTCTGGGTGAACCATCAACATACCTAAAGCCGCGCCAAGGTATGGGTTACCACCAAACTTCTTACTCGCTGAAAATGCTAATAAAATAGGTAAGTACACAAAAGGAGCATTAGCAAATGTATTGATCATGTTTGCTAAGTCGGTCAAACCCGGATTAGCGTCGATTAAAGATTTGCCATCAATGAATAAGCCTTGAGCCGTCAATAGGTTGTAGATACCCATCAACAAACCACCAGCAACAATCGCCGGAATGATTGGTACAAAAATATCAGACAGGCCTTTCACCGCGCGTTGCAGGATATTTTGGTTGTCAGCACCTGCAGACGCCACATCGTTGGTCGACATTTCCGTCATTTCAGTCAGCTTAGCCAACTCAGCATAAACTTGGTTTACGATGCCTGAGCCAAAGATGATCTGATATTGACCTGCCACTTTAAACTGGCCCTTAACCCCTTCTAGGTTATCAATCGCCTGTTCATCAATTTTATCTTGGTCTGCAACCGCAAGACGCAGACGAGTCGCGCAGTGTGCGAGTGCGGTGATATTACTTTTACCACCTAATAGAGAAAGCAGCTCTTTTGCTATTTTTGGATAATTCATTACATACCCCATTGGATTATCATTTGAGCTTTTGAATTTTCGGGAACGTTTGCAAAACAAATTTTTGCCTAGAAATAACAAATGATCAAAGATAACTGCTCAATAGTGTGAGAATGATCTTCAAATTATCTCCCTAGGATAAGAAGACAGGGTTAAAATCCCCTAATAACAGGTAAATTTGATACTCTGTTTGCAAACAATCCCAAAACTAAAATTACAATTGGATAATGAATAATGGCTAGTCTTCATGATGTCGCTCGTCTCGCTGGAGTTTCCAAGTCGACGGTTTCAAGAGTAATCAATGATGAGTATGGCGTAAAAGACGCGACCAAGGTGAAGGTGCGTAAAGCGGTTGAAGAGTGTGGCTATCTCCCAAACCAAGTCGCTAAAGACTTAAAGTCCCAAAAAACCAACCTGGTTGGCGTGATTGTTCCTAGGGTTTCTTCCCATGCCACCTCTCAGGGTGTCGATGGTTTAACCGCCGTCTTAGAGCAAGCGGGCAAGCATGTATTATTAGCGAGCACACACCAAACACACCATAAAGAACTTGAATATATTCAGATATTTAACCAGAAGCGTGTTGAAGGCATCATCCTGTACGCGACCCACCTCGACAACCAATTAGTCAAAGCGATTCAAAGCTCTGCCGTACCCGTGGTATTGGTTGGTCAAGACGGGTCAATGTTTAACATCCCAAGCATTGTGCACGACGACACTCGCGTAGGGTTTGAAGCGGGTAATCGCCTCATAGCGAAAGCTTGTAAGCATATGGGATTCATCGGTGTGCAAGGTGATGATATTGCGGTTGATAAGATGAGATCGGAAGGCTTCGCTCAATCGCTTCAATTTAACGACCTCACACTGCAATTTCACGCCCGTGGCGACTTCACCATAGAATCAGGTTACCAACTGGCGAAGCAGTATCTCAAGGAGCACACCAAGCTCGACGGCCTATTCTGTGCCACTGACCGTATTGCAATCGGTGCGATCAGAGCAATTCAAGAAGCGGGCCTCGTTCCAGGAAAGGATGTCTTGGTACTCGGCGTGGGTGATGATGAACTTGCTTCAGTATGCACACCAACGCTGTCTACGTTTAACTATGCGTTTGATAAAGCGGGAGAAAATGGAGCCAAGCTGCTACTCGACCGTATTGAGAAAAAAGGCTTTGAAATGAGCAAGATGGTGTTGACCTTCACCACTATTGACCGAGAGTCTTGCTAGCGATTTATTTCAGAGATCAGGTTATCCCAAGATAAAAAATGCCAACCTTCGAGTTGAAACGATAAGGTTGGCATTTGGTGATGCGACTATCACATCATGAGTAACACTCTCTATCTAAACGATATATCAAGCAATTAGAACCAAGTTTCCATCTGCAGTGCAAACAGAACCTCGCCGCCCTCTCCCATCGTTGCAGCATCTGCTTCAGTGCTAATCGAGTAACCATTCAGGTCTTCACTCCAATCCACATAGCTCACAGCGAAACGCAGTTCAGGCCTATCAAAGAAACCAGTGCTAGTTGAAAGCTTCAGTGTTGGTGCAACTGTCGCTTTGTAGAAACCGCCGCTCGCTTGCTCTGTCGAGTTGTCTAAATCCATGTATTGCAATGAACCTTCGTAAACCATCTCAAAGTTCTCTGTGAACTCTTGAGCTAATCGAACGTTTAAAGAAGCCCATGTGAACTCGTCATTCTTCTTCAAACGGTCTTGGCTATGCTCTGCCATTAATGCAGGTGCTAAGCGCCAGTTGTCGCCAATGCGAGTGACACCGTAGCTAAACAGGCGAACGGCTTTCGCGTCATCCAGTAGATCACCATTTGAACCGATGCCTTTTAGCTCTGCACCTAGGCCACTACCCACTAACATACCCGTTTTAGAGAAGCCTTCGCTCAGACCAAAGAAGTTGTCTCCATGGTACGCAAACATTGCGTGTACACCGCTTTCAGCTGCGCCATTTAGGCGGCTATCGTTGTCTGCTGAGGTCATACCGCTCAACATCACTTGCCATTGGCCAATACGGTTATTCATGGTTGCAATGTAGTTTTCTACATCTGTTGACGAGCTATCAATCTCACCAAAATCTCGGCCATAAATAGAGAAATTCGCTTTCCAGTTGTCGCTCATCTGAACGTCATAAACGCCCGCACCAGTACCTGATAAGAAGACAATATCCGAATCGAAAAAGTGAATATCAAAGTTGTCGCGATCGAATCGTTTACCCGCCCAAAACGTTGCTTCAGAAAACGCTTCAGATTCAGAGAACATGCTCAGACGGTTCAGTTCTGAATACACTTGTCGCACATTCAACTGGCTTTCGCTGGCAGTCCACTCGTTATTTGTCTCAGTACTGTCGGCCAACATGATGCGAAACAAAGCACTAGAGCCATCGTCTGCAAATCGCTTATGAATCAAGTTCGCTTCAACGTAATGATCATCTTCAACACCAAGACGTCCAATTGGAGCTCCAATGGCACCCGCCGCTGTCATGTAAGGACCAGTACCTGTCGCGCCGTTTAGGTCGTCGTTGATCAATAACCCAGAGCGAGCATAGCCGTGAAACTCAAACGAAGAAGCCTTTTCATTGGCCTCGGTAGAGACCTGCTCTGTTTGTGCAACCCTTTGTTCTAATTCATTAATACGTTGCTCTAATGCTGCAACGTCTTCACTTGCTAATACCGATATAGTCATTAGCCCCATTGTTACAGCAACCGCTAAAATGTGTCGTTTCATTCTGATGTTCTCACGTTAATTGTTTTGGATTATTTGCAAACGTTCCCAAAACAATTCGTAAGCACATTTCGGCTTATAATTTTGATGTATAAGCTCTATATCGAAGAAGAAATAGAAATCAGTCGTGTTGATTACTTCACTTTTGTATCTGAGTGGATGATAGATCGATAATTTCGGGAACGTTACCGAAAATGCATAATTCTGATAACTTTGTCACAAGTGAAATTGATTAATGGGCGAAAAATAGTGTATCGCGCACATTGAAGCCTTTATCAAGGTCGTCGATAAGCTAGAGTCAGTTATGAACAAAGCGTGATGAAACATACAATAACCACCACCTTTAACTGATAAATAACTCAATTATCGAAGGTGAACACGGTTTTGTTCGATCTAATAAATGACGATCGAATCATAAAAGGGAAGTTAGAAATGAATCCAGATACTTATGAAAGCTTCCAATAAAAAAGCCAAGTTGAACCTTAGTGATCAACTTGGCTTTAAATGGCTCAATGAATGCTTTCTAGCGCGTTGTAACGTCACAAAAGTAGAGATTATTTAATTGGATAATGTCGCTTTAAAAACGCAATCACATGCGGTACATACTTATCGGTATCAAAAATTGGAGCACTATGACCAACACCCTCCTCGATAAACAGCTGATTCTCAATGCCGTACTTGTCCAAAGCATGTTTGAGGATCTGGCTTTGCGCTAAAGGCACTCGCTTATCCAGTGTTCCATGGAACTGAATGTAAGGCGGAGCATCACTGTTTATATAACTGGTCGTTGAAGCTTGTGCCGCTAGCTCTGGTACTTCACTCGGGATATCACCTAAAAAGCGTGACACCGACGACTTTTTACTGGTTGGTCTGTTCCCTTTATTACCTAGTTCCAGCAGGTCCGTCGGGCCAAAAAAGCTTACAACTCCAGCCACTCGATACTTAGGTTCTGAGTAAAAGCTAATGTCACCGTGCGTATTACTTGCGCCGACCAATCCCGCTAAATGACCACCAGCTGAACGCCCCATCATAACCACGTTATCGGCGGCAAGATTGTACTTGTTAGCATGGTCATGAAGATAGTTAATAGCATCATTAATATCCGCGACTGGTTTTGGGAAAGTTGCTTCGCCACTTAAACGATAATCGACCGCAGCCAACGCATAACCTTCATCCAAAACAGAATTAAGCAACAACGGGTTTTTAGTCGGAATATCGTCTTTAGTGCCACGCTTCCACGCACCGCCATGTACCCAAACGAGCAACGGATATTTTCCATCAACCTTTGCTTCTGTTTTGGGAAGGTAGAGATCAAGCTTGATCTCTCGTGCTTCTACCGTCTTAAACAAGATGTCCTTTTCTACTGTGTATACCGCATTAGCATTAGCAGCCGATAATCCAACAAATGAAAGCATCAGTAATTTTGTTATCTTTTTCATTATGAACCTCTTATCTAGAATGACGCTTCTGCTGCTAACCAGTAACGACGACCATCTTCAACGTAGCCAAACTCTTCGTAATCGGTTTGTTCTTCAAATAGGTTGTAGATACCAGCCATCACCTTAAGGTTCTTTTGCACATACCAGTTGGCACCTAAGTCAACATAAGTAATTGATGGCGCTTCGTATTGTGTTCTTGAACTACTCGTTGTCGGTTCTGACTCTTTGCCACGGTATGTCACTCGCATCCAAGATTGGACATCATCACGTACTTGCCAATCTGCATTTACGGTAACTAAATGCTCAGGAACTTGTGTTAGTGGCTTACCCTCATCTTCACCAGACTGCTTCTCAGTATGTGTATAGGTATACGTCGAACCGACAGAAATCGCCTCGGTAATGCCTTTATTTATCGTGTATTCAGCACCGTAAGTAATCGCGTCTTCAATGTTCACGTAGGTAGAATCACAACCACGTCGGCCACAGTTAGTGCTCAGCTCTTTCTTGTCGATCTTGTCTTTAAAGTCACTGTAGAACACGGTGAAGTTCGAGCTTAAATCGGCATCGCCAACAAAGTACACGCCCATTTCACTGTCCACTGACGTCTCGGCTTTTAGATCAGGATTACCGTAAACCGAGCAGTCGCCACCACAACTTTCTTGCGCCCAACCCGCTTCCATCTCAGTTAAGCCTGGTGCTCGATAACCCGTTGAAACACCGCCTTTCACTGTCCAATATGAGTCGACACTCCACACACCATAAACGCGAGGGCTCAGATGAGACTCGAACACGTCATTTTGATCAAATCTGAGGCCAGTTGTTAGAGCAAAAGAATCGGTGATGTACCATTCATCTTCCGCAAACAGTGACCATTGGTTATTTTTGAAGACATGATCTTCTGCAGAATCTGTCAGCTCCTGACGTGTATAGTTGAAGCCGATAGTTAGGTAGTGCGCCTCAAGCACAGGCATAGACCATTGTGAGTTCAGAGTCAGGTTTTCCACTTCCATTTCTCCGCCTTCATTCTCAACCGTTTCATTGTTGATGTATGAAGTGCCCGAGCCCCAGTCGTAGTTGCCTGAGTGAGATAGGCCCAATGATTGACGATTGTTCACACGCTCAGAATCTGTGGTTTTCGATTTTCCATCCGTCGTCACTCGTTCTTGATCGTGACAGGTGTAATCAAACGAGAAAGTATCGTCATCCGTAGGCGTCAAGTGTAGTGCGCCACGGTAACTCTCTAATGTTTTGCCTCCGTATCCGTAAAGAATCTCATCTTCCTTACGCTCTTGATATAAACCAGAGAAAGAAGCACTCAACAAGCCATCAATAAGAGGGCCCGCTAGATGCACTTGGCTTTGATATGAATTGCCCGAGTCTGAGTTCTCTTGCAATGTTGTTTCACCACGTACGCTGCCATACCACTCTTGATAATCTTTACGAGTGATAATGTTGATCACACCGCCAATCGCGTCTGAACCGTAAAGCGTCGACATTGGGCCACGCACGACTTCAACTCGCTCAATCGCGCTTAGAGGTGGTAGCCAATCTTGCTCAAAGCCACCACTGCTGTTTTGTTGTGTTTCACGGCCAGACTGCTTGCGTCCATCGACCAAAATCGCCGTGTATTCTGCAGGCATACCACGTATTGAAATGTCTTGGCTCGAACCACCACCTGTCACTATCACACCAGGTACATCACGCAGCGCGTCTGTCAGATCTTTATACGATCGGTTTTCCAGCTGCTCACGAGTAATCACGCTGATCGACGCTGGCGCTTCAGTGACAACCTGCTCATAACCAGCTGCTGTCACAACCATGGTTTCCATAGTCGTCGCTTCAATGGTCAAAGCTTCGGTATCAACTTGATTTACTTGTTCGTTAGCAAAGCCCATCACAGGGAATACAAAACACGCAGCAGCTATAGACTTAGAAAGGGGGGAACGAGTAAACGTTTGAATAGTGTTCATCTTGGCTCTACTTAAATTGAGATTGCATTTAATAATCATTCTCAATTAGAGCAGCGTAAATCATTCGCTTCAAGCATAATGCTATCGCCAAAATAGAATATCGCTATCCGCCAGACGGATAGTTACCTTCACCTTATGCTTGATATGAAACTGATGATGTTGCGAATAACGGCTCTCAAATCACTCAGACTTCGGTGCTTACTTAACTAGAAGTCACTCTCTTTTAAGAGTACGTATCTTTGCCTACATAGAGGTCTTTGAATATTTCACGTACCCATTCACACATCGGGTCATCATGAAATCGCTTGTGCCAGTACAAATAAACTTCTTGAAAGCTCAAGTGGAGTTCTTCTGGGACTTCTCTGGTGATCAGGCGGGGATCATGACACGCTGCTTCTGCAAAAGGTGTTGGAAGGTGAAAGATGATGTCGGTTTCAGCAGCAATACTTGGCGCCGAGCTGAAGTTACTCAACTGCACAGGTGCAGACAGGCGCTGCTTTTTATTGGCTAAACCGAGTTCTTGGTATTTGTGTTCGAAAGAGAGCCTTTTCTCACCTTGTAGAGAGACTTGGCCAAAATCATATTCCGCCAGCTTTTGTGGGGTCAGAGTTTCATTCGCCAATGGGTGCTCTCGGCTCATCAACAAACGGAACGTGCGCTTCGCCACTGTCATACGATAGATATTTTGCTCAGCAGAAGGCGGCTGATGCGAAGATAAGGCAAAGTGCACATCACCTGCGACCAAGGATTCGAAATGACGCTTGGGCGCAGAATCTAAACTCACGATCATGTTCGGCGCTTCTTTGCGGATCTTAGCGATCACCTTGGGCATTAAGGTATTAATTTGAGGCAGTAAGCCATAAAATTTCACAGTACTATCAACCTTGCTTGGGTCAAACGACTGCTTATGAACCAACTTTTCCAGGTTAGTAATAACGGTGTTGATATCGTTTTTAATCGACTCTGCTTTTAGGGTCAGCTCATAGCCATACTTCTTACGTACCAGCAGCTCATCATCAAAGAAGGTACGCATTTTTTGTAGCGTACGACTTACCGAAGACTGGCTCATGTTCAGAGACATTGCGGTATTAGAGACGTGTTTTTCTTCGAGTAAATGCTTAAGAACGAAAAGAAGATTCAGGTCAATCTGGGAGAGGTTCATGAGTGCGTCACCAAAATAATGAGGGCATCGTTGAGACAATACGCCGCGCTCAAACCACGGCAATGCATATCAATGATTGGGGTTCAAGATACCGAGTTAACGGCTCTGCGAGCATGATTTAAAGTTCAATAGAAAAACGACTAAATCAAAAAATAGAAATAGAGATCGCTACTTTCTCTTCCCCTGCTCCACCAACTTTTCATTCCATGCCGTATTGCCGTCACGCTTAGTCACGTCATACTCTGAACAGAACTGAGATATGGTCATATTGTTATCGCCAGTGGCAAGCTTGAGAGCCAACTGAACTTGTTGAAGCTTGCTTTGCAGTCGCAAGATTTGACCAGCATTTGGGCTTTTCTCTTTGGCGTATTTTAAAGCCGCATGCTTACGTTCTGCCGCGCCCGCTCGGCGATCTGCTTCTGATAACAGATACTTGAGTTGAGCAACACTCTTGCCTTTCTTGAAGGCAGGATCAAGCAACTCAACGCATTCATCAAACGATGGATCGATAACGTATGGGTCAACTTTATGAGCTTGTTGGCGCATCCATTCGAGTGCGAGTTTTTCATCTGACATAATTACATCTTTACCAAAGAAACAGCCCTATATGGTATCGCTCAATAGCAAACCGCTGCAATAACAAATTGAGTGACTTTACGCCTTTTTACACTGTGCCGATTGACTAATTTAACAATCACAGCTCCAATAGTTGGCTTTAACGCATCACAAACAGCTCTTCGTGGTAGTGCTTTTCAATATCAAATTGATAGGTGTCTAATTCTTTTTTCAGCGATGTAGAGAACAACTCCGGCCCGCAGAAATACATCTCGTACTCGTTGAGGTCGCCACATTGATTGACAATTCTTCCGGCGTTTAGCCGCGGTGAGTGCAAGGTATCTATCACGGTCAACTTCACACCAACCGCGTGTGCTAGGTGCCACAACTCATCGATTAATTGCTTATCAACACCGCGAGTACAATAAAACAGTTGAATACGAGGATGATCTCGTTCTGTTTTGAGCGCTTCAAGTGTTGCAAAAAACGACGCTATCCCGACACCCCCAGCAATCCAAATTTGTGGCTTGCTTAGGTCAAAATAAAGTCGACCATAGGGTCCTTCAACCGTAACCGCATCGCCCGCTTTCACTCGTTCATATAGGCCATTAGTAAAATCACCCAGCTCTTTGATCAAAAAGCGCAGCTCTGGATCATCACTGCCAGAAACAATGGTAAACGGATGCGGGTCTTCATTACCGAAACGCAAGTACGCAAACTGCCCAGCTTTGTGACCTTGCCAAGATGCCTCCGGTTTTAACACCAGCTCCATCACTTCAGCTTGTGGAAAATAGCGAGTCGAGATAATCTTCGCTGAGTGACGATTACGACGCCCAACCAAGCCCAACAAACTGTAAATCGCTGCGATAGACCCAGCCAAAGCAAATGCCACAGTTAGATAATAAATAGGTTCTCCCCAATACGCTCGTTTAAGCAGGATTACTGAGTGGAAAGCGATAAACAGGTACGCAACCGACATCAGACGGTGCGACAATTTAAACGGTTTGTACTTCACTGCCGCCCATAGTGACGCCACCAGTAAAATGAGCAACAAGTAGAAGCCCCACTCGCCAATACTCTGAGCAATACCGCGTAATTCATTGACCCATAACTCCCATCCAGTCAAAACAGCTTGCGGCCCTGAACCATCGTGTCGAACAGGCTTATCTAACACACCAGACACCACCAATGACTTAGGTATTTGGTACCACAACCAGTGTGTCACACCCAGTGCAACACCACTGATACCGAGCCATTTATGGACTCGATATGCTTTATCCATGCCTTTCAGCCAATTCTCAACCATAGGCAAACGCATCGCCAAGATCATTGTGATGGACATTAACACCAGAGACAAAATACCTGAGTACTGAATCATGGCTGAGCGCCATTCAAAGACATCGCTTGAAGCGAATAATTGCGGTTCCATCGCAAACCAAAAGGCTGACATTGTGGCAATCATTGCCCAAATGATATTGCGGACTGTTTTCATTTGTTAACACTCATAAAGACGACATCATTACTTTAGCTCCTGTGATGTAAAGGGACGTCAACGTACGTAAATCTATGCAAAGGATCTCGTTCATTGTGCTGTAGCAGAGATAAAAGAGACAAACTGCCCACGGCCAATAAGCGCTCTTTGATCGATAAAAGCGGATTCTTCGTACATATAAGTCCGTTAGTGAGCATGCTCGAAGATAACAATAAATGAGAAGAAGAGAAGATATGAAGGACATGACCCTTTCTAAACAAGATATCCAAACAATGGACCCGCGCCACCGCATTCGTTTGGTTAACTCCCTATCTGGATTTAAAAGCGCCAACCTAATTGGTACTTGTGATAAACAGGGGCTTGAAAACCTTGCGATAGTGAGCTCTGTCATTCACCTAGGGTCTGATCCTGCGCTGCTTGGTTTTATTGTTCGCCCAGATAAAAGCCGACGTCATACGCTAGAAAACATCCTAGAAACTAAGTACTTCACCGTTAACAGCATTGGTGCTGACTTTGTTAAAAAGGCCCATCAAACCTCGGCTCGCTACCCTAAACCAGTCTCAGAATTCAACGCGGTCGGCTTAACGGCCTATTATGACGACACATTCCCCGCTCCCTTCGTCTTGGAGAGCAGTTTAAAGATAGGGTTAGCGTTCAAAGAACAGATAACAATCGAAAGCAATCAAACGCAAATGTTGATCGGTGAAGTTATAACGATTCACGCACCCAAACGCGCCGTGATGCCGGATGGCTACCTTGATTTAGAAGCGTTGGATTTGGTCACGGTATCAGGGCTTGATAGCTACCACGTAACTCAAAGACTGCACCGATTAAGCTATGCAAAACCACAACAGCCACTCTTTCCACTCACTCGTGAAGGTAACCCAACTTCATGGGAAGCTTTCGAACTCAATCTAAACTAATTTTGTTCGGCAATTTGCTATCAAAAGTGCTAACGTCCTTTAATTCCAAGAGATGCATCTCACACAGGCGCATCTCACTGAGCACACTATTCATTCTTACGTCTGTTTCCAAGGACCCTTTTGAAGTTAACTCACTTTAAATACAAAACGCGCGAAGGCCCAGACTACCGACATGGCGATCAGGTGTCATTCATGGACATCAAACAAACCTTCGGTATGGGCAGCATTCGTGTGGGGGCTTGGGTCACGAAAGAAGAAAAAGAGTTGGCCGCAAATCTGATATTCGACTCGCTAGCCGACTTGGCTTACATCCTGGCTTTGCCACCAGAAGCCATTGGCCTTCGCGGCACATTAGGCTTAGCTTTCGGAAGTGGCGGAAGAAAAGGCGTACAAGCACACTACGCACCAAATCAAAGAGAGTTAGCCCTCGCTAAGAATGCAGGAGCTGGTGCGCTCGCTCACGAGTTTTGGCATGCGTTTGACCACTATATCGCTGAGAAGGCGTTTGAAATCGGCGATACCTCTGGCCCCAAAAAACAGATCTTGTTCGCCAGTGACTGTTGGCTACACGATAGAAAGGTGCGACCTCATCCATTAAACGAGAGTTTGATGTCTGTGTTCGATGCCACACTACTCAGTGACAACAACCTAGATAAACACGACTACGTTGCACGCAGTGTTATTGCCGACAAAGCGACGTCTGCCCGCTACTTCTCACTACCCACAGAAATGATGGCGCGTGCCTTTGAATCCGTGATTGAATCGTGTTCCGATATCAAGAACGCTTATCTAGTGGATGGCACAACCAAGCCTGATATGTACCCCGTGTATCCTGATATGGCGCACCGAGAACAGATATACCAAGCCCTGCAAGGTTACTTCGCACCATTAGGCCGATCTTTGAGTAAATAGCATTTTGAGTCAGTAACTCTCTGCATATTTACAATGAATGACATGTACCATAAGTTGATCATGTGTAAGCTCTGATATAACATGTACAACAAGCGGAACATGTAGAATAGTTAATTCATGAATGATTAACTATTCTGTGTATATAGAAAGATTAAACATATCCAAAAACAACAGGGTAAATAAGTGATGAATATTGTTTCTTTTACTGAGGCCAGAAATAGCCTTAAGTCTGTGCTCGATAGAGTGGTAGACGATTCTGATGTTACGGTAATAACCAGACGAGATTCAGAAGATGCAGTGGTCATGTCTCTTGATCATTTTAATTCAATGCAAGAAACCTTGTACCTTATGAGCTCGCCTAAAAACGCTGAAAGATTGGCTGAATCTATTGCTCAACTCGAAGCCGGAAATACAACCGTTCGAGAATTGAATAATGACGAATGATCGAAAGATTGTATTTACAGATAATGCTTGGGAAGATTACCTATACTGGCAAACCCAAGACAAGAAAACGCTCAAGAAACTAAATAAGTTGATTGAAGCCGCCAAAAGAACGCCCTTTGAAGGGATTGGAAAGCCGGAGCCACTAGTCGGCAACCTGTCTAGCTTTTGGTCAAGACGAATCGATGACAAGAATCGATTAGTGTATAAAGCAGATGACGATAACTTTTATATAATTGCTTGTCGTCACCACTATTAAAAGCAGTAAGCAGCACATAGAAAGGGCAGTAATGATCAGTTGGCCATCTTTGGTAAAACTCGACGGTGATGATGAGCTTATTTACGTCGCATCCGAACACGAATTTCAAGCAGAATGCTCAGAGATGATCTTGGGTGAAGATGATTACCTGATTGATTCAGTTGGCGACAGCTATTCGCTTCAATCAAGTTCTAACCAACTGTCTCTAGCTAAACGAGCAGACCAGTATTCGGTTGAGAGCGTGACCAAACTGATTCGAAATCACGAGTTCCAGAAAGCCGAAGTGTGCCTAATGAAGATCCACTTCCTAACTATCGAAGAAGCGATTCAGTCTTTGGCTTTTGAGGCTCGCTAATACTGCTTAAGAGCTCGTATCAAAGCGAATCCCCAAGACAGATTAAACAAAAACAGCGCCAATTCAGGCGCTGTTTTTGTTTGTTGTCTTAGCTATCTCAAAGAAAGCTAATACATTAAGCGATAAAAATCTGTGCCAGAGCGTAGCCTAAACAACATGCGCCTACTACACCGATTAAACCAACCGACATGAATGAGTGGTTGAAGTACCACTTACCAATCTTGGTTGTGCCAGAGACATCGAAGTTCACTGTTGCGATGTCTGATGGGTAGTTCGGGATAAAGAAGTAGCCGTAAACTGCTGGCATCAAACCGATAAGCAGTGCTGGATCTAATCCTAAGCCAAGGCCAACAGGTAGCATCATACGTGCAGTCGCCGCTTGAGAGTTCACCACAACCGATACGATGAATAGCGCTAGAGCAAACGTCCATGGGTAATTGGTCACCATTTCAACGATGCCAGATTTAAATTGAGGCATTGCATATTGGAAGTAGGTATCTGACATCCAAGCGATACCGAAGATCGCAATCGCCGCCACCATTCCCGATTTGAATACCACACCGTTTGGCACATCTCGCGGGTCAGTTTTGGTCGCCAGCAAGATGATACCGCCGAAGCAGAGCATCATCATTTGGATGATCACCGACATCTTGATTGGCTTGTCGCCGTCAACGATGGTTCTGATCTCAGGCACCATCGCCACGATAACAATCACCACAATCGACAATAGGAAAATCAAAACCGCATTACGAGCCGAGGTTGGCAGCACTTCATCCAAAGACGTCGCAGTAGTGCTTTCGATACGCTTTTTCCACTCAGGATCTTTTAGACGAGCTTGGTATTCAGGATCGTCGTTCAGTTCTTTGCCGCGTTTCAGGCTGTACAAAGAAAGCAAAAACGTACCAAACAGCGTTGCAGGCACCGTCACCATCAAAATGGAAAGCAGTGTAATAGAGTGTTGAATATCAGAAAGCTGCGCGAGGTAGTACACCACAGCGGCTGAAATTGGTGATGCGGTAATAGCTAGTTGAGACGCGACAGACGCAGCTGCCATTGGACGCTCAGGACGAATCCCGTTCTTCAGTGCGACATCGCCAATGATCGGCATGATGGAGTAAACCGCGTGGCCAGTACCCAATAAGAAAGTCATCGAGTAAGTCACGAACGGAGCTATCAGGGTAACGCGTTTCGGGTTCTTTCTAAGCACCCTTTCCGCCACTTGCAGCATGTATTTCAAACCACCTGCCGCTTCGAGAATCGAAGCACAAGTAACAACGGCGAGGATGATCAGCATCACGGTGACAGGTGGAGACGTTGGTGGCATCTTGAAGACAAACACCTCGATAACCAAACCAATACCAGAAACAACACCTAAGCCAATACCGCCATACCGAGATCCGATATAAAGGACGACTAATAAAAATAGAAACTCAAAATACAACATAAGCAACCCTGCTAAAAATGTGGACTAATGTTATTTTCTCCCTAAGCTCAGCCATTTACTTATTGCTTGGTCACACTATGATTGCAGGCTCCCGGTAATTGTTTTTTATAAGATTATGGTCACGTAAACCGACCTGTAAGTTTATGAAATGTAATAAGAAGCCAGACGCACAAGCTAGATTTGTTATGTGGAATAATCATAATTGTTTCTGTTAGATCTGGATGGCCTATAAAACACAAGGCTCATAACTGAACGATATTATTTCAACCACAATCAATCACATTTAAAGTCATGCAGAAGCATATTGCCGAGCCGATTGGATATATTCTTACTGAACGTTGACTCGCCTATCACTAGACACTATGTCAAAATACCCGCCCTCACGATGACAACACATTAAGAACCACGGATATGAATTTTCAAGCTGCTATTTTTGATATGGATGGGCTGCTGCTCGACACCGAGCGACTTTGTATGCAGGTTTTTGAAGAAGCATGTCACGCGCAAGGTGTTCCGTTTTTGCAAGATGTCTACCTAGGCATCATTGGTTGTAACGCAAAAACCATCGAACAGATTTTTCGAAATGGTTACGGTGAAGGGTTAGATTACCCAGCGCTGAATAATGAATGGCGCACGCGCTACAGTGCAATTGTTAAAAACCAAGCAATCCCAGTAAAAGATGGCGTGATTGAGCTGCTTGAATGGCTAAAATCGAATGACATTCCAATCGCGGTGGCGACCTCCACTCAGCTTGATATCGCAAAGAAGAAGCTTGAGCTGGCTGGCCTAGATTCGTACTTCACTTCATTAAGCACAGGCTGCGAAGTGACTCACGGCAAGCCTCACCCAGAGATTTACTTGCTGGCGGCTGAACGCCTAGGTGTTGCGCCTGAAACCTGCCTAGCGTTCGAAGATTCGAACAACGGAATTCGCGCTTCTATGGCAGCCAACATGATCAGCTTCCAGATCCCTGATTTAGTAGAGCCATGTGACGAAGTGAAAGCGCTTGGACACACCATCAGCCCTTCTCTGCATGATGTGCTAGCACAGCTTCAACAAGCTGCAGCTTAAGCTCTGACTGCCGTTGATAATGCTTTTATCAACGTAGACAAGCCCCTCTATTAAGCCGACTCACAGAGTCGGTTTTTTTGTTGATATACTTTTTATAAAAGATAAAAACTCGCGCTTGAAACTGTTAAAGTCGATTTGGGATAAATGCTAAGTAATCAGCAAGATTGCTAACGTCTAAATATGGAGACAGAGACGCGTGAAGGAAAAGTTTGAAGACCAACTGCTTGAGTTTGCACAGCAAGAAATGACACAAGATGCAGCACACGACATCAGCCATATTAAGCGTGTCGTCAAAACCGCAAAAGCTTTGTGCGATCAAGAACAAGCTAAGCTTGAAGTCGTGTTACCCGCCGCGTATCTTCATGATTGCTTCACCTTTCCTAAGAACCACCCAGACAGAGCCCAAAGCTCGCAAATGGCAGCAGATAAGGCGATCTCTTTCCTCAAATCTATCGAGTATCCCGCGTCCTATCTTGATGAGATCCATCATGCGATTGTCACGCATAGTTACAGCGCTAACATCACACCAGAAACCTTGGAAGCTCAAATCGTCCAAGATGCTGATCGCCTAGATTCTCTCGGTGCAATTGGTATTGCTCGTTGCCTATACGTTGGTCAAAGCTTCGATGCCGAACTCTATAACCACGAAGACCCGTTCGCCAAGCAACGTGACTTGGATGATAAGCATTACAGCGTCGACCACTTCTACGTGAAGCTGTTTAAGCTCGCTGAAACCATGAATACAGAATCCGCTAAGTTAGAAGCCAACAAGCGCACCGACTACATGCGTAGCTTTCTTGAGCAGTTGGGCGCGGAAGTTTAGCGGTTTAGAGTTAGCAGCTTAGAAAAAGAGACTCGCGATAAGGAAGAGACAAGGATATGGAAATAAACCGCTTTAAAGCCTCCGATGCCAATGAGATCGTCACTTGGTTCACATCACTCGAAGACTATGTACTGTGGGGCGGACGAACCTTTGGTTGGCCGTTAGAAGTAGCTTCGATCATCGAACGATCTCAAGAGCCTCATGTCGAGCTGTATACCTTTTCTGCATCTAAGTCATACTCTGAATCGAACACAGAATCGAATGCAAACTCGAATGCAAACTCGAATGCCAATGACTTGCTTGGCTTTATGGAGTTTCAACGCATGTCAGACAACGAACTTCGCTTTTGCCGAGTCGCGATTCACCCAAACCAACGAGGCAAAGGGCTTGGGCAATCCATGATAGAGAGTGCATTAGAAGCGGCGAAAGAAATACCCGATGTCACCACCATCAGCTTGGCGGTATTTCAGCAGAGTATCGGAGCAAAACGTTGCTACGACAAAGCCGGCTTTCAGGTGGTCGACAAAGAGCCGAGCGTCAAAGAGTTCAATGGCAAAACGTGGCCCTTGTATCAGATGGAATTAAAGCTCTGCTAGTTTGTTTTGATCAACAAACTGGTTTTAATTGCTAGATTCAACCCCATATCATTAAGCATTGGCTACACAGATGTAATTTGGAACCTTCAATGACCCAAGAAAAATTCGATACTATTTACCAACGTGCAGCTCACCGCAAAGGCGGAGCGGCCGAACTCGAAAAAATTGTTCGAGCGCCCCTTTCACAAGCCGAGCTATCACAAATCACCGACGATCGTTGGCTAGCCGCCTTTACCGAAAAGGTATTCCAATGTGGCATTTCATGGAATGTGGTGAGAAAAAAATGGCCGCAATTCGAAGAAGTGTTCTTTGAATTCGACATCGAAAAAATGCTAATGCTGCCGAACGAGATGTGGGAACAGAAAGCGCAAGACCCACGCATTATTCGTCACCTGACTAAGGTAATGACTATCCCTGCCAATGCCACCATGATTCACAACGCCAAGCGTGAAGCGGATTCCTTCTCACAAATGGTTGCCGACTGGCCATCAGAACGAATTACAGAACTTTGGGATTATCTGAAGAAACACGGTAAGCGATTAGGTGGTAACACAGGTGCTTACACCTTGCGCCAAATGGGAAAAGACACGTTTATCTTATCTTCTGACGTTGAAGCGCACCTGCGCAGCACAGATGTGATTGATAGCGGTCGTAACACCAAACGAGCACAAGTCGCGGCAAGTAAGGCTTTCAACGAGTGGCAGCAGCAATCAGGTCGTACCCTGAGCGAAATAAGCCAGATCGTCGCCTACAGCTGTGGCGATAATCGCGTCTAGTTCAATAAGAATGACTTAAAGCTTTAGAACGCACGCAGTTCACTGCAAACTAAATGTTATAAGTCATTAACAAATAAGCGTGCATCGCACTTTCATCCAGTGGCATTGTATAGATAAATGTATACAATATAGAGTAATACTCATGAATTATTCTCGACCAACCCAACTCGACTAAACAAGGGCCCTTATCTCTATGACAGCTCTCAAAAACTCTGTCTCCAAAGGTGTAAAAACGAAAGTAACAGGCCAGACTCAAGACGATGTTGTTTACTGCCATATCTTCGACGCGATACTAGAACAAAGGCTGCCACCAGCCACCAAATTAAGCGAAGAAGCACTAGCAGAAATCTTTGGCGTTAGCCGTACTATTATCCGCCGTGCCTTGCTGCGCCTCTCCTTAGAACAAGTTGTGGTGATCCGTCCTAACCGAGGTGCTGTGATTGCAGCCCCAACAGTAGACGAAGCCAAGCAGATATTTAAAGCACGTGAAGTGATGGAAATTGCTATCACTGAGCTAGCGGTGAAAAACGCAACCAAAGCCCAAATCGACGAGTGTAGAAAACTGGTCGCGAAAGAGAACTGCGCCTTTGACCAAGGTGACTATGGTTCTGGCTTACGTTTATCTGGTGAGTTCCACATCAAATTGGCTGAAATGACAGAGAACGCGCCACTGCTGGCTTTCCAACGCAGCTTGGTATCGCAAACTTCACTGCTGATCGCTCAGTACGAAACGGGCAACCACTCGAACTGTTCTCTAGACGAACACTCAGGCTTACTGGATGCGATAGAGTCAGGCAATGAACAACAAGCCGTAGAGTTGATGCAAGAACACCTAAGCCATATTCGTTCGAAGCTCAACCTAGACAGCAGCACAGCTTCTAGTGATCTGCATGTCGTGTTCTCAGATCTGCTTAAGAGTAAGTCATAGACGATTCAACAAGCGATTAATAACCATCCGCTAACAGCTTTTTGTTAACAACTTTTTGTTAACAGCTTTTCGTTAACAAAATTGGAGAGAAGTAAGCCTTAGTGTTTACTTCTCTTTTTTGTGCCCTCTCCCCTAAAAATAAATACGACGATCGACTCACATCCATCTAAAAATACAGTCTATTCTGCCCTCAACAACGATCTTAGCCTCTACAGAATCACTCCCAACAGTGCCATAAATCTTGTCTTTATCTTGTATACATAGCTATCCATTCATTCACACCATAAAACTGTTCAATCTCAATCCAAACCCTTATAAAACAGACGACTATGACCAAAATTAAATTGTATACAATTCACAAAAAGCCATCTTTGTTACATTTTTGTAAATAGATAGTTGACCGCAGGGTCAGGATGGATAATTATTGACCTAGAAGTCAAAAAGAATACACATGGAAATATGTCGATTTACAAGGAGGTCTCTTGATTACTTTTTTGCTCAATCAGGAAATAAGACGCGAAGATAATCTGTCGCCAAATATGACAGTGCTCAACTACCTTCGTACCAAGATAAATAAGACGGGTACAAAAGAAGGTTGTGGGTCGGGCGACTGTGGCGCATGTACGGTAGTTCTGGGTGAAGTGGTTGATGGACAACTGCAATACCGCTCGGTGAACTCTTGCCTTACGTTCGTTTCAGCGCTGCATGGCAAGCAACTGATCACAGTAGAAGATCTGCAAAATCGAGATCGCTCATTGCACCCAGTGCAAAAAGCGGTGGTTGATTTTCACGGTTCACAGTGTGGTTACTGCACGCCGGGCTTCATCATGTCGATGTTTGCGCTAGGCAAAAACAAACCCGATGCGAGCAAAGAAGACGTCATGGAATCACTGGCGGGTAACCTATGTCGCTGTACTGGCTACCGTCCAATTGTTGATGCTGCGATGTCGCTCTCAACAGACCAGCCTTTGATCGACCAATTTGCTGAACTTGAACGCAACACCATCAAGAAGCTAGAAAATATTCAAGACACCGAGGCTAACTTACGCCTTGGTCACCTCACCGCTTTCTCCCCGAAAAGCACTGATGAGCTGGCCAAGCTTTTTCAAGCACATCCGAACGCTAAGCTGGTTGCTGGCGGTACGGATTTAGCGCTAGAAGTGACGCAGTTCCATCGCGAGATTGAAACGCTGATCAGCTTAAATCTTGTTGAAGACATGAAGGTATGCGAAGAGACCGACACCGATTTAATTATTGGTGCCAACCTGCCTATCAGTGACTCTTACGCACTACTGAAAAAACACTACCCAGATTTTGGTGAACTGCTACACCGCTTTGCATCATTGCAAGTGCGTAACCAAGGCACCATTGGCGGTAATGTGGCGAATGCCTCACCTATCGGTGATACCCCTCCTCTGCTGATTGCTTTGGACGCGAAAATCAAACTTCGCTGCGGAGACGAGTCACGCACGATGCCGATTGAAGATTACTTCATCAGCTACAAAGTGACGGCGCAAAAAGAGAGTGAATTCATCGAACAGATCATCATTCCTAAGCCAACCAACGACAGCTTCCGAGCTTACAAAGTGTCGAAACGTTTAGACGACGACATCTCTGCGGTGTGTGGCGCGTTTGATATTCAAATTGAAGATGGCAAGGTTTCTTACGCTCGTATCGCTTTCGGCGGTATGGCAGCAACGCCTAAGCGTGCAACTCGTTGTGAAAATACGTTATTAGGCAAACCGTGGACAGACGCTAATATTAAGTTAGCGATGCAGGAACTGTATAACGACTTTGAGCCGCTATCTGATTTCCGTGCAAGCCAAGAATACCGTTCATTGTCGGCGGCCAACATGCTGCGTCGCTACTTCATTGAACGACAGAACAAAAACAACCAAATCGAAACAAGGGTAACGTCTTATGTCTAAATCAAATTCCTCTGGTCACAAGAGCAATGCGATGACCCACGAAGAGATGGTTACCATTGCAAAACAAGACCTAAAAACTGGCGTGGGTAAAAGCGTTAAACACGACAGTGCAGCCAAGCAAGTCACGGGCGAAGCGGTATACATTGACGACCGCCTAGAGTTCCCAAATCAGCTGCACGTATACGCACGCCTGAGCACGCAAGCACACGCCAACATCACCAAGATAGATTTATCACCGTGTTACGAATTCGAAGGCGTGGCGATTGCCATTCAAGCCAAAGACGTACCGGGTGAGTTAGATATCGGCGCTATCCTACCGGGTGACCCACTGCTTGCTGATGGCAAAGTAGAATACTACGGCCAACCTGTGATTGCCGTGGCTGCCAACGATTTGGAAACGGCACGTAAAGCCGCACATGCAGCCATTATTGAATACGAAGAACTACCCGCGATTCTTGATGTGAAAGAAGCGCTAGACAAAGAGCACTTCGTAACAGAAAGCCACACTCAACAACGTGGTGACTCGAAAGCAGCACTGGCAAAAGCAAAACACGTGATCTCTGGTGACCTAGAGATCGGTGGCCAAGAGCACTTCTATCTAGAGACTCAAATCAGTAGCGTAATGCCAACCGAAGACGGCGGCATGATCGTTTACACCTCGACTCAAAACCCGACCGAAGTTCAAAAACTGGTTGCGGAAGTGATTGGCGTGCCGATGCACAAAGTCGTGATTGATATGCGTCGCATGGGCGGTGGTTTCGGTGGTAAAGAGACCCAAGCGGCCTCTCCAGCGTGTATGGCTGCGGTTATTGCCCACCTTACAGGCCGACCAACCAAAATGCGTTTGCTGCGCAATGAAGACATGCAGCAAACCGGTAAACGCCACCCGTTCTACAATCAATATACGGTCGGTTTTGACGACAATGGTGTGATTCAAGGTGCCGACATTACCGTTGCAGGTAACTGTGGTTACTCACCAGACTTATCAAGTTCTATCGTCGATCGTGCGATGTTCCACTCAGACAACGCCTACTACCTAGGTGATGCAACTGTGGTTGGTCATCGGTGCAAAACCAATACCGCATCGAACACCGCTTACCGTGGCTTTGGTGGCCCGCAAGGCATGATGACCATCGAGCACATCATGGACGAGATTGCGCGTTACCTGAAAAAAGATCCTTTGGAAGTACGTAAGGCGAACTACTACGGCGAAGAAGGCCGTAACGTGACCCATTACTACCAAACCGTTGAAGACAACTTTTTACCTGAGATAACCGAACAGCTTGAACGCAGCAGTGACTATCACGCACGTCGTAAAGAAATCGCTGAGTTCAACAAGCAGAGCCCTATCTTGAAGAAAGGCCTTGCTATCACACCGGTGAAATTCGGCATCTCGTTTACTGCGACTTTCTTGAACCAAGCAGGTGCGCTCATCCATATCTACACCGATGGCAGTATTCATTTGAATCACGGTGGTACGGAAATGGGGCAAGGCTTGAACATCAAAGTGGCACAAATCGTTGCACAGGAGTTCCAAGTCGATGTCGAACGTATCCAGATCACCGCTACAAACACAGACAAAGTTCCGAACACATCACCAACCGCAGCCTCATCGGGCGCCGACCTCAACGGTAAGGCCGCGCAAAACGCCGCAATAACCATTAAGCAGCGCCTGATCGACTTCGCTTCTTCGCACTTCAAAGTGTGGCCTGAAGAAGTGGTGTTTAAAAACGGCATGGTGCAGATCCGCGATGAGATCATGACCTTCAACTCATTTGTTGAACTGGCTTGGTTCAACCAAATCTCGCTATCAAGCACTGGCTTCTATCGCACTCCGAAGATCTATTACGATCACGAGAAGGCGCGTGGTCGTCCGTTCTACTACTACGCCTATGGTGCTTCTTGTTCAGAAGTCATCATCGATACCCTGACTGGCGAGAACAAGATTCTGCGTGTCGATATTCTGCATGACGTAGGCGCTTCATTGAACCCGGCGATTGATATCGGCCAAGTCGAAGGTGGCTTTGTACAAGGTGTCGGTTGGTTAACAACGGAAGAGTTGGTGTGGAACCAGCAAGGCCGCTTAATGACCAACGGCCCTGCAAGCTACAAAATCCCTGCGATTGCTGATATGCCAATTGATTTCAGAACGCACCTTTTGGAAAACCGCAGCAACCCAGAAGACACAGTATTCAACTCGAAAGCCGTGGGTGAGCCACCTTTCATGTTGGGTATGTCGGTATGGAGTGCATTGAAAGATGCGATTAGCTACGTGGCCGTTGATGGAGCGATTCCTAAGCTCAACACACCAGCAACGCCAGAGCGTATTTTGATGGCGATTCAGGAAGTCTCTGAAACAGCCCCGACTTCGGTCGATGCTCAATCAGAAACGGCTTAGAGCTGACAGATATGGCATAGGGCGTAATAAACAGCTTAGGAAGCACAGAAGGGATTTAGGAGGACATATGTTTAAGGATAATTGGATTCACGAACTGGCAAAGCTGGAAGAGAGCTACGAACCATGTGTCATGGTGACAGTGCTTGAAGACAGAGGCTCAGTGCCACGTGATGCGGGCACCAAGATGCTTGTCACTCGTGACCGAATCATCGCTACGATTGGTGGTGGTCACCTTGAACATGTGGCCACTAAAATGGCTCGAGAGATGCTGATTGCCAGTGAAAAGTCGCTCAAAGTGGAACGTTTTAACCTAGGCGCTCGTTTGGGCCAGTGTTGTGGCGGAATGGCAACATTAAGCTTTGAACCGATTGGCACTCAGCAGAATCACCTTGTGCTGTTTGGCGCTGGGCACGTTGCCAAAGCGCTGCTGCACATTGTCGCGACTCTGCCCTTCCGTGTGACCTGGATTGATGAACGTGAAGAAGTGTTCCCTGAAACGCTGCCACACGGTGTTAAAAAGCTTGTCTCAGACGACCCAGTCGGTGAAGTGAAACACATGCAACCAAACAGTTATTACCTTGTGATGACCCACAACCACCAGCTCGATTTTGACCTAACCAAAGCCATTATTGACCGTGAAGACAGCCGTTACTTTGGCATGATCGGCTCGCTTACCAAGCGTAAGAAGTTCGACTTCCGCTTAGAGCAGCGCGGCTACAGCCAAGAACAAATCGAAACCATGCTTTGCCCGATTGGCATTAGCGCCGTGAATGGCAAACATCCTGCCGAAATTGCGGTATCGGTTGCGGGTGAACTGATCGCACACTATCAAGGCCAAGCGCTTGAACAAAAGCGCCCAACCAAACAATATCGAAATCAGGGTTTGACCGATCAACACAGTCAACCAAGCGACGTAGGCGAACCACCATTGGAAGAGAAGATCGCCTAACACAAGTCGCAAAGCTTCAGTGGCCATAACGTCGCTGAAGTCATTAAAAGGAAGTAAACATGACAACGCAACGCAAAGCTTATCGCGCCAGCATTTTACACAGCGTCGCCGACCCAAAAGACGTCGGTATCGATGAGTCTTACGACTATTTTGAAGACGGTGTTTTAGTGGTTGAGAACGGCCATGTCGTCGACTTAGGCCATGCCGATGAGGTATTGACTCGCCAACCTAAAACACTCGAAGTAAAAGAATACAAAGACAAACTGATCACCTCTGGCTTTATTGATACGCACATCCACTACCCTCAAACAGGGATGATTGCGTCTTACGGTGAGCAACTTCTTGATTGGTTAGAGAACTACACCTTTCCAGAAGAAAAGCGCTTCAAAAACCCAGTTTACGCACACAAAGTGGCGAAGCTATTCCTAGACGAATTGGCAAGCAACGGCACCACTACGGCACTGGTTTTTGGCACGGTACACAAAGAGTCGGTCAACGTATTCTTTGAAGAAGCCGAGAAGCGTAACCTACGCATGATTGCAGGTAAGGTATTGATGGATCGCAACGCGCCTGATTACCTCACCGACACACCGGAATCTGGCTATGCCGACTCAAAAGAGTTAATCGAAAAATGGCACAACCGCAGCCGACTACTTTATGCTGTGACGCCTCGTTTTGCGCCAACCAGCACACCAGAGCAACTTGCCACTGTCGGTAAACTGCTAGAAGAATATCCAGACGTGTACATGCACACTCACCTTTCTGAAAACGAGAAAGAGATCGAGTGGGTGAAATCGCTGTTCCCAGAGCGCGACAGTTACCTAGATGTCTATGACCATTACGGGCTCCTTCACAAGCGTTCGGTATTCGCCCATGGTATTCACTTGTCTGACTGCGAATGTAAGCGCCTTGCTGATACTGAATCTGCCATCGCCTTTTGCCCAACTTCGAACTTGTTCTTAGGCTCCGGTTTGTTCCGATTACCAGAGATGGAAGAACACGGTATTCGTGTCGGCGTGGGTACTGATGTAGGTGCAGGCACCAGCTTCTCAATCCTGCAAACAATGAGTGAAGCGTACAAGATCATGCAGTTACAGCATAAGAAGCTGCACCCAGCTAAGTCGCTGTTCTTGGCAACACTAGGCGGCGCACGTTCGCTGCATTTAGAAGACAAGATTGGTAACTTGGAAGTCGGCAAAGAAGCAGATTTCGTAGTGTTGGATCTACACGCAACTCAGCTGATGCGCTTTAGAATGGAACAAACCACCAAGCTTGAAGAAAAGCTATTTGTACTAATGAGTTTGGGTGACGACAGAACCGTTAGCGAGACTTACATCTATGGCGAAAAAGCCTACGACGTAAACTTCAAAGATTACAAGAAACTCGTTAGTTAGGCTTAAAACCGAGTAACAATCGCTAGACAGCGACTGCCGTCGTTAATTAAAAATCCGTCCAGATTTATCTAGCCTTTAAAGACCAGTTGCTGATGCCACTGGTCTTTTTTGTGCTTCATTCAAAGAAATATAAATTAACCGTTCACAAACAACGATCTTCGGTGACGCCAACTCATTATATTGATAGGTTAATGTTTATACATCTCGACTTCATACTTCACTTTAGCGTCTCTCTCGAACATTCGTTTCTCAGCTAAATGGAAGCACTACATCTAGAAAGGAATTCTATGTTCGAACAGGTCGTCAGCATTCTGTTTCCCGTTTTTGCTTTAGCCAGTGCTGGCTTTGCGGTAGGTCGTTGGCTCAAGCCCGATTTCAAACCGATCAATCGCATCAACATGGATGTGTGTATTCCTGCTTTGGTGTTTGCATCGCTGACCACCATGCCTCTCGACACCGAACAACTGCCACTCATCACCGCCTCTTTGGTCGCGGTGTTGGTTCCTGCTTTATTGATGATACCAATCTGTAAGATCTTTAAGCTCAACTTCAAAGCTTGGGCTCCGCCACACATGTTCCGTAACAGTGGCAACCTCGCGATTCCTCTCTTCACCTATACTTTTGGTGAGAGCGCATTAGCCCCTGCAGTACTGCTGTTTGTGGTGTCGGCTTGCGTGCACATTAGTGTTGGCTTGGCGCTGTTGAGTGAAGGTAATCCGATCAAGCAGATCCTCAAGATGCCGATATTCTTAGCCGCAGCGTTAGCGATGACGCTCAACCTGTCTGGAATTGCAGTATGGAATCCAATCTACGAAGCCACATCGCTACTCGGCCAAGCAGCCGTGCCCATCATGCTGTTGTCGTTGGGTTCGCAAATGGTCAACTTGAAGCTCAGCGGACTCAAAGTTGGCTTGCTGTGTACGGCTCAATCGCTGTTTACTGGTGCCATCGCCTTCGCCATCATCTACTTCTTTATCCCGCTGCCAACGCTGCACCTACAAATGATGGTGCTGTTCACCATGCTGCCACCTGCCGTGATGAACTACCTGTTCGCTGAACGGTTCAATGTCGAGCCGCCTAAAGTCGCATCTATGGTGTTGTTCGGCAACTTCCTAAGTGTGGTTACCTTGCCTATCTTGCTGTCGTTCGCGCTGTCTATGTCGAGTTAATTGTCTACGCACTTATCCAGTTTAAGCTCTGCCGTCACTTTAGTAAGGCGCAGAGCTATTGCGAAACAGACTAAGTAAGGACTCACATACCAGAAGAGACTTTCTAGTGGCTGCTTCACCTGTACTTCTCTGGTTTTTATGTATTGGTTTTTCTGCTTCTCATATTGACTCAGCATACCGTCCACCCACACGGCGTCGCTTTCAACCAGCGACACGCTCGGCGCAGGAACCGTAAAATCCGATGCATTCGGTAGCAAGGTGAAATCGACATCTTTGAAAGTGATTGCCGTATTCAAATACCACAAACACGCTTCGTGGTGCTGAGCGTGATTATCCAAAGATGGTTGACCTGTGCAGGTATCACTTCGCAGCTTGTCCAAAGAAAACTGCTGAACCGATTCTAAAATCGCCACCGCTCTGGTTTGTTCGGTTTCAACCCAATCGCCCGCTACTTTCGCACGAATCTCAGACACCGCACCCAGCATCCCGATACCCGCCAAGAACGGCCATAAATAATCCATGAGCTTCCATTTTCGTCGGCTCAAGTTGAACCCACACCAAATCGGAAGATGAAAAAGGAGCGTTAGCCCAAGCGATAGCAAAACGAAATTCAAAGAGCTAGAGAGCATGAGTTCGCTATCAAAGAAGTTCTTCATAATGAGATACTTGCCTGTATAACAAAGAGAAATTTGATACTAGGTTCGATATTTGAAAAGAGTGTAAGAGGAAAGTAAAAACAGCACAAAAAGTTAGGATTTGGATGAATAATATCCAATCGAAACTTGTTGTTATTTCAAAGCCAACACATGCTCGATAAAAGCCGACTTCTTTTCACGGTACTCTTCTTGCGACCAATCTTCACAAGACATTTTGAGGGTGTTGTATTGCTCCACTAATTCCGGATCCGCACGTAGCTTGTCACGAAACCTTAGAAAACATTCGAACTCAGAACCATTGGCAACTACTTGCAAGGCCACGTCATGTCCTGATGTAGACTCCAACATGCACAGTTCCGGCGTTCTTAAGGTATCGAGTTTCTCATTGAAGCCGAGTGTTGTGAGTTGTTCAATGGCGTACTCAAGTTCACTCGATTCAATACCGACGAATATATCCAAGTCGCCTTTAGATACTGCAGATGGAATAGAAGATGCGCCTACATGCTCAACTCTCGCGTTAGGGATTAGCTTTTTGATTTCACGTTCGTATCGGATAAACAGCTCGTAGCAAGCCGCTTGGTATTGCTCCGCGGGGTAAAATTTCATATATCCTCACTCCGAATCACAAACTATTGAAGACACCAATTGCTAACAGAAGTAACACAATGCTAATAGCTCCGACATAAGAAATTCTGGTTCGCTCTTTTTCAATTGGAATCAATGGAGGAAAGCGCCCTAATGTGAATACTTTACAGACTATCCAGCCAGCTCCGTAACCAATGAACTCAATCAATATCGACTGAAACAGATACCTAAAAAATGAGCTCAATGCCCTAAAATACGCGACAATCAAGTCTTCCATTTTTTTGTCCTAACTAAAGCCAATTTGGACTAAAAATGCCATGGGTAGAGATTCATATCAAGAACCTTATACAGGACTGCGCACGCAATGAATCAGTTTAAACGTAAGTACTCACTACCGACATGCAATGACTCACGGAATCTTCTTTCTCGCCGACAGGTGCAACATAGTGAATTGCAGCTTCGGCATGTTAGACAGCTAACATCGAAGTGTTAGCTGTCACGCATCTGAATACTAGGCTTCAGTCTCGCCTTTTAAGTCCTTTAGAGACTGCAGGTTTTCATTAATTTTGAAGATAACTATCATCAATTCACACCAAATTCTCGCACCTATAGCGCCGCCTAATATCGTAAACGCACCAAGAATAAACTTCTCAAATGTTACGCCTCCATATCCTCCAAACATGGTTGCTAGTCCTGAAACTACAGCGATTAGCAACAACAACCAATATAGGCCAGTAACTAACTTAGGAGTTAACATTGAGTCGAACGAAAAAACTGATTTCATTACTATATTTCCTTATTTTTTATGAAATTTATACTTGGGTATCTAACTAGTTCTTTGTGAATATTCGCAATCAAAAGCTTTGAATTTCAACAAGCTTTCCTTTCAGAACATACACATACCAAACATACAGCCTAAATTTCATGACCAACAACAATTTATATACAACTAAATATGTCATGTAACGCAAATATCGAACTCACGTCGGTGGGTTCATAAAACTATTAAGGATGCATACTAATAAAGTTTCTAATATGCCTTTGTCCAAAAACAACAAAAAGCCCCGGTTATAGGAACCGGGGAAACAGGGTGGGATGAGTTTGGCGCGTACCCGTAAACCAAACTCTCCCCAAGCCTCACCTAAGACTCATGCTCTTAGGTAAAGGATTCACATCATTATTGAAGCGTCGCGCCTTGCTCTACCCAAGTTCCGATGAGTGCGCGTTCTTCGTCGGTCATTTGAGTCATGTTGCCGAGCGGCATCACCTTGGTTGTTACGGTTTGAGCAACAATCCTTGGGACGTTGGCTTTAATCTCTTCAGGGGTATCAAACATCACACCGGCTGGCGCAGCAGCAAAAGCGGCGTGGCTCGGGGTTGATGAATGACACACAGAACAGCGCTCTTGAATGACTTTGTTAATGCTTTCAAAGCTTACACCTGCGCTAGCCGTTTGCATTGCGTGGTCTGCAGGTACAGCTTGAGAACTAGTCGTCGTTGACGCTGTGTCGTTTCCAGCAAGCTCTTCTGTCGCTGATTCAGTCGCGCTGACTTGCACTTCTTGAACCACAGGTGCTTGCACAACCGGAGTCATCTGTTTTTTCGCGTAAGGTGAGGTCACAAACGCAAGCGTGATCATACCCAATGCCGCGACTGGCACTGTCCATGCAAACTTCTGACTACCGTGACGGGTATTGAAGTAGTGGCGCACCAAGATACTGAAAATCGCTAGCCCAGCAAGGATCAGCCAGTTGTATTCCGAGCCATAAGTGCTTGGGAAGTGGTTACTGATCATGATGAACAGCACTGGCAGGGTCATGTAGTTGTTGTGACGAGAACGCAGTAGACCTTTCGCTGGCAATGCCGGATCCGGTTCGCGCTTCTCTTCAATCGCTTTCACCAAGTTACGTTGTGCAGGCATGATAACGCGGAATACGTTACCCACCATGATGGTACCAATGATTGCACCCACATGAATGTAAGCACCACGGCCACTGAACACTTGAGTTAGGCCGTACGTCGCAGCGACGAGCAGCAAAAACAGCACAACGCCAAGCAACACGGGGGTTTTACCTAAAGGCGAGTCACACAGTAAGTCGTAGATAAACCAACCAGCAACGAATGAACCAATACCAATCGCGATTGCCGTTGTTGAATCAAGGCCAGAGCCCGGTGCAATCAGGTAGATTTCAGCGTTAAGGTAGTAAACCACACCCAGTAGACACACACCGGTGATCCACGTGAAGTAGGCTTCCCATTTGAACCAGTGCAGGTGCTCTGGCATCTCTGGTGGCGCAAGTTTGTACTTCTCTAGGTGATAAATACCACCGCCGTGAATTGCCCATAAGTCGCCTGAAAGGCCAGTTTTTGGGTTTACTCGGTTAAGGTTGTTCTCTAACCAAACAAAGTAAAATGATGCGCCTATCCATGCAACACCAACAATCATGTGAGCCCAGCGTATTGCTAAGTTCAACCATTCTGTAATATGCGGATCCATAATAAACTCCTGTATCACAACGCTTTAGCTAAGCGTTGCTCTTCCTTGTTGTCTTCCGTTGGCATATCTTCCAAATGCAATGCCACTAGGTCGTTCTCAAAATAAACTTCATCACAGTTATGTCCTTCTCCGCCTCTATCGACGATCAAGAACTGGTCTTGATCGGTGAGGGCGAGCACTGGGTGATGCCACACCCCTTTGTGATAGTTCACTCCTTGACGACCGTTGCTCAAGAAAGCTCGGCTATTGGCTAATGTTGGATCGTCGCCTTTTGGCGCAACAACAATTAAATAGGGTTGACCAAGTAATGGAATGAATGCCTGAGAGCCAAGTGGATGACGCTCTAACATTTTGATGGTCAGTGGGTAGCTCAGCGGTGTGGCTTGGAAGATGCTGATGATGGCTTCTCCGTCTTGGTCTTGCACATCCGTTGTCGCTAGCTTGTGGTAGCGACGTGTTGATCCACTGTTGATCATGAAGAAATCACTATTATCGGACTCGATAACATCGCCAAACTCTGCAAAAGCCTGCTTGGTTAACGGTTCGATGGATAAACGACGTATTCCATTACTCATACTCATTTCCTTACCTATTTCGCTTTCGTACCAAACAGACGCAAACGGCTGATACCACCATCTGGGAATATGTTTGCACGTACGTGGGTAATCGCACCAAGGTCGTTTACCTCAGAAATGAATTCGTGAATCTCATGCGCTTGCAGCTTTTGTGCTGGCAAGAGTTCACGCCAAAATAGGCTTTGTGTTTCCACTTGGTCGTCGGTGCCACCTTTCACGTAAGCCGCTTGGATTGAGCAGCTGTCTGGGTAGTTACCTTTGAAGTGTGCCGTATCCACAACGATACGTTCGATATTACCTGGATGGCCTAATGCCACGATTACCCAATCGTTACCCGGTGTGCGACGACGTGCTGTTTCCCAGCCATCACCCATGTTTTCACCACGGCCTGGGCCTAAGATGTTGGCTTTGTTACCGTAGTGCTCATCGCTACATGCGAGTGCTCGGCCACCGTGTTCAACGGCTGCTAGGTCAACTTGTTGCTGAGAATCTATTGCGTCCCAATCCACGCTTGGTCGGCCATAAACACGTAGACGTGCGACACCGCCGTCTGGGTAGATGTTCAAACGTAGGTGCGTAAATACTTGGTCACTTTCGATGTCTTCAAGATGATGATGATCACCCTGTAGTGCCATTGAAGACAGAATTTCTTGCCACTCTGTTGAATCTGTTGGCTCACCTTGTGGTGAATAACACGCGTCGATTGATGCCGAAGGTGGGAAGTTACCTGTGAAGAATGAGGTATCAATATCAACGCCAGCAATGGTGCCAGCTAGGCCAAGGCGAACGACACAGTAGTCGTAACCTTCGCCGCGTTTGCGTCTGCTTTCCCAGCCGTCCATCCACTTGCCGTTGTCGTCATATAAGTCGTCTTTCCACTCTGGCGCTGCGTGGCTGAGTAGACGGCTTTTATCTGCGAAAAAATCGTCGGTTGCGAAGATAGCTTCTGCGCCGAGTTTTTCGTCTGCAAGGTTTATGTACTGTTCAAATTTATGGGTCATGTCCGTGTAATCCTATGAAATTAATCAAGTAATAATAAAATGAGAACTTAGTGGCTTATGTTTTTACAAATCAAACCTTTAACGCACTAAGACTGGGCTGAGATAGCTGTTAACTCCGTTAACTTACATATCCCAGAGACGAAACATCGCGATCTTGTTGATCTCTTGAATCGCCGTAGCAAACTCAGTTTCACTATCATTTCCTAATCGCATCTCGAACGACTCAAGAATTTGGTAACGATTGGCTCCCTTCACCGCCATGATAAAAGGGAAATTGAAGCGACTTTTGTAGCTGTTGTTGTAAGAAGTGAATTTTTCAAATTCTTCGGCGCTGCACTGGTCGATGCCCGCCCCCGCTTGTTCTTTGGTCGACGACTCGGTGAGTTCGTCGTTTACTGCTGCTCTGCCCGCTAAATCTGGGTGAGCATTGATCAAAGCCAACTGTTTGCCTTGGTCGGCATTTAACAAGGTTGATGCCATTTTTAGATGAAGATTCTCGATATGATCATCTTCGGCATTCAAACCTTGGTCATAAACCGCTTCAGCAACCCATGGGCTGTGTTCGTACACATCAGCAAAGTGCGCGACAAAGGTATCGCGGTTCATGGTTGTTGGTTGGCAAGATCGAAATTCAGTCACGTTAAGCCTCCTTGCTGTTCGTTCTAATTTTGTTGTTCGTTGTATGGGTGATGTTGGTGCCAGTGGTTGGCGATATCGATTCGACGACATAGCCACACGCTGTCATGCTGTTTTACGTAATCTAAGAAACGTCTTAATGCAGCAATACGACCGGGACGACCAATAAGACGACAATGCAGTCCTACCGACATCATTTTCGGTGCGGTTTCGCCTTCCATATAAAGGGTGTCAAAAGTGTCTTTTAAATACTGGAAGAACTGCTCACCAGAGTTGAAGCCTTGCGCTGTTGAAAAGCGCATATCGTTTACATCGAGTGTGTAAGGGATCACCAGTTGTGGATCACCGGTTTCGGTGTGCCAATAAGGCAGGTCATCATCATAGGCATCTGAGTCGTAAAGAAAGCCGCCTTCTTCTGCGACTAAGCGACGCGTATTTGGACCCGTTCGACCTGTGTACCAACCTTGCGGGCGCTGACCCGTCACTTGTTGGATGATCTCAATCGCTTTAGTCATGTGGTCGCGCTCTTCTGACTCATCAATGTATTGATAGTCGATCCAGCGATAACCGTGGCTACAAATTTCGTGACCCGCTTCGACCATGGCTTTGGCTACGTCTGGGTGACGCTCAATCGCCATTGCGACCGCAAAGACGGTCAGTGGGATTTCATATTCATCGAACAAGCGAAGAACACGCCATACACCCGCTCGGCTGCCATATTCATAAATGGATTCCATGCTGATGTGACGTTCGCCTTTGATCGGCTGTGCTGACGGGATCTCTGAAAGAAAAGCTTCAGACTCGTCGTCTCCATGTAACAAACAACGCTCACCGCCCTCTTCATAGTTCAATACAAAAGAAACCGCGACGCGCGCATTACCTGGCCATTGAGGGTTTGGAGGGTTAGCTCCGTAACCGATCAAATTTCTTGAATAATCCTTATTCATCCAAGTACTCCTAACATAAGTGGTTGGCTTAGCCGCTCTTTAGCTGGTTCATCAATATGATTCTTCTATTGGTGATTCCGCTATTGGTTATTTCAAAACCGAGTAACCTTACCCCTGTACATTTATTGTATACAATTATTTATCTCAATGTAAAGATTTTGTTATTCAAGTTAAATTTTGTTACTTTTTTAATTTAAAAACAATAACTTAACAAATCACAACCTCACCAAAAAACGATAATCAAGATCTATAAAGCCAGAAAAAAAGACACAATAGTTAACATTTTTCCAACAATTCGCTTTACTAATTGTGTACAGTTCGTACATAGTTAGTGATAACAAAGTGACCAGTTGCACTCTTTGCAAGGTCGAAATAGACAGATAAACCACGGAACAGAGGAGCGCCAAAAGCGCTATTAAAGGACTATGGGAAGATTAACAACACACGTATTAGACACCACACACGGCTTGCCTGGCGCAGAGATCAAGGTAGAGCTTTATAAGGTAAACGAAGACTCAACAGAAAAGCTGGCGACCGTGCTCACCAACTCCGATGGCCGAACCGATGCGCCGATTCTGGCTGGGAATGAATTCCGACCGGGAAAATATCAATTGGTATTCTATGTAGCCGACTACTACAAAAACAAAGGTGTGGAATTGGATGGCGTGCCTTTCCTAGACGATGTGGTTATTCGCTTCGGCTTGGATGATCCCGATGCGCACTACCACGTTCCGCTTTTAGTCTCACCATACAGTTTCTCGACTTATCGGGGCAGTTAGTCCCGATGCTTAGAATCCCGATCTAGGCTCTATCACCCAATAATAAACAGATTCATGCGTGCATCTAAAAAGATGCGCGCTCATTAAGCACGCTCACATAAAAATACTAACAACGTTAACAGTTAAAAAATGAGCCACGAAAAGCTTATTCATAACGAGTTAGAGCTAGGAAAAACCTTAAAACTTAATATTGAAATCTCGCTGTATTCAATAAATGGATCACAACATAAAAGGACTTGCAGACATGAGTGAGAGTAAAACAGAAATACTCAACCAAGATGCGAACAACGGAATTTTAGAGAAGTTTTTTAAAATTAAGGCCCACGGAAGTAGCGTAAAAAATGAGTTAGTCGGTGGTGTCACTACCTTCGCAACCATGGCTTACATCATCTTCGTGAACCCACAAATCATGGCCGCTTCAGGCATGGATTCAGGCGCGGTATTCGTCGCGACCTGTATTGGTGCTGCGATCGGTTGTTTGTTAATGGGGCTATTTGCGAATTGGCCTGTCGGACTTGCGCCGGGCATGGGCTTGAACGCCTTCTTCTCGTTCACAGTAGTAAGCGAAATGGGTTACAGCTGGGAAGTGGCACTGGGTGCGGTGTTTATCTCCGGTATCTTGTTTGTCGGGATGAGTTTTTACAAAGTCCGCCAATGGATCATCGAGAGTATTCCAGAGAGCTTGCGCTATTCCATGACTGCAGGTGTTGGTTTGTTCTTAGGTCTGATTGGCTTAAAAACAGCGGGTATCGTCGTCGAAAACCCAGCAACTTTGGTTTCATTGGGTGACTTCACCAAACCAGAAGCTCTACTGGCTGCTATTGCATTCTTGATCATTGCGGTTCTGAGTGAACGTAAAGTGTTTGGTGCGGTACTTATCGGTATTTTGAGTGTCACTCTGGTCGGCATGATGCTTGGCTTAGTTCACTACGATGGCTTCTTCGCTGCACCACCAAGCTTAGCGCCTACGTTCCTAAAAATGGACATTATGGGCGCTCTCGATGTTTCAATGATCAGCGTTATCTTGGCTTTCCTTTTTGTAAACATGTTCGATACCGCGGGTACTTTGATGGGCGTGGCTGAGCGTGCAAACCTAACTAACCCTGAAACGGGAAAAATTGAAGGCCTGAGCAAAGCGCTCAAAGCCGACAGTATCTCAAGTGTGGCAGGTGCGTGTGTGGGTTGTCCGCCAGTAACCAGTTACGTAGAAAGTGCAGCGGGCGTTGCAGCAGGCGCACGAACAGGCCTATCTGCGATTGTGGTTGGTGTGTTGTTCTTAGCGGCAATTTTCCTATCTCCACTTGCTGGCATGATCCCAGCTTACGCAACCTCTGGCGCTCTGATTTATGTGGCGTTCGTGATGATGAGCAGCATGCAGCACGTGGATTGGAAAGACTTCACCAACGGTGCTCCAGCCGCGATTACCGCACTAATGATGCCACTGACCTTCTCTATCGCGAACGGTATCGCATTGGGTTTCATTACCTACACAGTGCTTAAGTTGGCGACAGGTAAAACCAAAGATGTGTCTATCTCGATGTACTTCCTAGCGGCTATCTTCATCGCCAAGCTAGTGTTCATCGGTTAACCCTAAAGCTCCTGAGCAGTCATTTCTTGATTGCTCACAACGTTGCTTGGCTGGTTCGCAAGCCAAGCAACAACATGATTTTTAAGAAAGCTAATTGCATTGATGACGAGAGAGCAGAAACCCTACCGATTCAGTGCACTTTTTTATGACCCTACGCAGTTTGTAGAAGTCATTATTTGACCGCCAATCGCCTGTAAACGGAAACGCAGGCAGAGGAATATCAAATGAAACTTCTGTACACCCTTAATGAAAGACCGCCCCATGGGCTAACCCTTCTACTTGCTTTACAACACATGCTCGCCTCGATTGGTGGCATCGTCGCTGTCCCGCTTATTGTCGGTGCTTCTATCGGCCTACCTAACACAGAGATCGTTTCACTGATCAATGCGGCGCTATTGGCTTCTGGTATTGTGACTGTCGCGCAATGTCTCGGTTTTGGCCCTGTTGGTATTCGACTGCCTGTTGTAATGGGCTCAAGCTTTGCCTTTTTAGGTGTGGCTATTTCCATCGGTAACGAAGGTGGTGTCGCCGCTATCATGGGCTCAGCACTTATCGGCTCATTCGTGGTAATTGGTGCCAGCTTCTACATGGACAAGGTTCGCAAGCTGTTCCCGACCGTGGTAAGTGGTGTGGTGGTTACCCTAATCGGCTTAACCATTTTACCGGTTGCCATGAACTGGGTTGGCGATTCTCCTGCCAACACGGAACAATTCGCCACTCTACCTAAACTGTTTCTCGCACTGGTCTCTTTGGGGATAGTGATTGGCGTATCGGTTTACTGTAAAGGCGCGGTTGCGGCCTCCGCTATCGTGATTGGCCTAGCAGGCGGTTACATTGTGGCGCTGTCACTCGGCATGGTCGACCTTGAACAAATTAGCTCTGCAGCTTGGGTCGGTGGTCCAGAACCTTTCAAATACGGCTTTACCTTTTCTGCCAGTGCCATCATCAGCATGAGCTTGGTGTACATCGTAGTTATCGCCGAAGCAACCGGTGACTTCATGGCGCTTGGCAATAACTGTCAAACCCAAGTCAGCGGTAAAGATCTAAAACGTGGACTGCTAGGCGATGGCCTTGGCAGCACGCTTTCTTCCATACTCACAGCGATGCCACTAGCATCATTTAGCCAAAACGTTGGTATTGTTGGCATCACTGGTGTAGCAAGTCGCTATGTAGTGGCTGCAACAGGTGGCTTTCTGATTTTAGGTGGATTATTCCCGAAATTGGCCGCTATTGCCGTCACGATTCCGAAACCCGTATTAGGCGGCGTCGGCTTTGTGATGTTCGGAATGATTGCTTACGCGGGTATCCGCATGTTGATCAAGGCCGCAGACACCAAGCGAAATGCCTTGGTAATCTGTGTGGGTTTGGCATCTGGTTTGGCCGTTACCTTCGAACCAAGACTGCTACAACACTTGCCACATGATTTGGCGAACTTCCTTCACTCGGGCATTACCACAGGCACCATCATGACGGTTGTTCTTAACCTTGTATTGCCTAAATCTTCACGCGCAGAAGAACAAGAAGCCTTAGCCGAAAGCCAAGCGCAAGTAGAGCTAGAAATGAAAGAACAGGCTGAAGAAGAGCTACACTCAGGCGAGCAATTAGAGATTCAACAAGCAAGTACAGAAGCAGACGTTCAAGCGGCATCAGAAAATCCTGATCCAAAAACGAACTAGCTGATTCTCGAACTAACGGGTTCACTGACTAACGTAAAACCGATTTCCGTAGGATCAGGGCTGATTACAACATCGAACGTTTTAACGCCCTGATTCGAATTTATCTTTCAACAGCAAATACCAATAAAGACCCTCTTCCCTGAAAAGGCTGAGATGGCTAAGGACTACTATGAATGGAAACCATCTGGATTAAGAATCCTCTCGCAATCTACACTGGCTCACTGGCTGATGCAGAAGGCGGCATTGTCATTAAAGGTAATAAGATCATTGAATTGGTTGGTAAACACAAAGAACCAACCTTACCCGTAGATTACAGCGTCGACGCCTCTCGTCATGTTGTGACTCCTGGGCTTATCAATGCGCACCACCACTTCTATCAAACCCTAACGCGTGCCTACCCCGGCGCACTCAATAAAGAACTCTTCCATTGGCTACAAAGCCTCTATCCAGTTTGGGCCAACCTCGATTCGGAGATGATGAGCCTTGCCACAGAGTTAGCTCTGGTTGAATTAATGATGTCGGGCTGTACCACAGCGTCAGACCATCATTACTTGCTGCCAAACGGGCTAGAGCACGCCATCGATTTACAAGTTGAGGCCGCAGAGAAACTAGGTGTAAGAGCGATATTTACGCGCGGCTCCATGAGCCTTGGGGAAGATGAAGGTGGGCTACCTCCACGACACACCATTCAAACCGAACAAACCATTATCGATGACAGCCAACGCTTGATCCGCGATTACCACCAGCGTGATGAAGGGGCGATGATTCAAATCGCACTCGCACCTTGTTCGCCGTTCTCAGTCACCACCGATCTAATGAAAGAGACCGCTAAGATCAGTGAGCGTGAGAACGTGATGATGCACACTCACCTATGCGAAACGCTCGATGAAGAGGACTTCTGTATCGAGAAGTTCGGTCTACGCCCTGTCGATTACCTAGAAGATGTGGGCTGGCTGAATGAACGCACTTGGATCGCTCATGGTATTCACTTCAATCCAGAAGAGATCAAACGTTTGGGTAAAGCAGGCATTGGTATCAGTCACTGCCCAACTTCCAATATGATGTTGGCTTCCGGTATTTGTAAAAACAACGATCTAGAAGCAGCAGGCGTAAAAGTCGGGCTAGGTGTGGATGGTTCGGCCTCAAACGACGGCTCTAATATGATTGCCGAAGTGCGCATGGCGATGTATCTACAACGCCTGCAATATGGTTCCGCCAACGTTTCACACTTTGATGCATTGCGCTGGGCGACATCCGGTTCTGCCGCGGCAATGGGCAGAACCGACATTGGTACACTAGAGGTCGGTAAACAAGCCGACATCGCGATGTTCAAGCTCGATGACATTCGTTTCTCTGGCAGCCACGACCCACTGGCAGCACTACTACTCTGCGGCGCTCAACAAGCGGATAAAGTGATGGTAGCCGGAAAATGGCGAGTTAATGATGGCGCTGTGATTGGCGTAGACATGGAACAACTAATGCACCGCCACCATGCAGCTGCAATGAAGCTAGGTAAACTGGCGATGAATAACAACTAACTAAGACACTTGTCCATCAAACACTGCAAGCAGAAGTGAGTGGTTTTGATGGGCAAACACCCAGAACATCCTAAAGATTCGAAAATATCGCAAACATTCTAAAACCCCATGAACATGATGTCCTCTCAACCTACGTATCCATCTATTTCCTTAAATAATTCCAGCCTTAATAAATCCAAAACAATGTTATTAATTAAAGAGAATCTAATTTAACTTCATCTAATATAATTGCCACTAATAAAACACTCGCTAATAAAAAGCCACTAACAGAAACTTTCCTTAATATAAAACTTGAACATTATCTGGCACAGATCAAATTTAAAACGCTCGTTCTATTTATATATTCATCAAATTAATCAACAGATTTAGTAATAATGGGAATTATGAGGATAATTATACTTTTATCACTTATCGCATTTATGAATAGAATAAAAACCTCTCGAGGCCTTTCTATACCTAGCCTGACAAAAGACACAAGAGTAGTGACTTAAATATCATTAAATCCAATAGAACAACAATCAATCAATATGAATCTAAATATGTGATCTAAATATAACTTTTCATTATAAATCTACTATAGATTGACCAAATCTTATAAAAACAAAAAACACATTAAAGGGGTCGATTTTAAAAACAAAAAAATAATTACAAAAATAACAATATAAAACTATTCAATAACCCGTCATAAATATTTAAATAATGCCATCGAATGGTAGGGGGATTATTGTCTTTGTAAAAAGCTAATAACAAATCTAACAGGGCTAAACGATGAAAAAAATCACTAAAACACTCGTACTATCTTCGATTTCAATCGGGCTACTTTCTTCTTTTGCTTTCACTTCTCAAGCAGCGCCAGTTCAAATTAACCAAGCTTCAGCTGAACAAAACATACCTCAAGTCACCTACGATACGATAATTGGTGAGAATGGCGTCTTTATTGATTTAGATACCGACAACTTTATTCTCAAACAGCAAGAGTGGTATCAGATCCAAGCCTATGTCGAAGGTGCTTTAGCACTGCCCGTGACAGAAGCCAGTATGAAGTCGACTTTAAGTATTCCTAACGACATTCCTTTCTCTAATTTTCAAGCACTGGTCGAGCAATACTCAAACATTCACGATACTGCCTTTTATTGGAAAAAAGACCTTTACCCAAGCATCGTTGGCCTTTCATTAAGCTTGGCCAATTACGCACAAATTAAAGACTACATGCTCACCCCTTTGAGCGATGCTTTGAATGAAATGTTGGCCAAAGCATTCTCGCCCCTGCCGGAAGATATTGAAGCAGTAGAACGCAACAGAAAAATGGCGATTGCTTACCTAAAAAGCCTGCAGAACTTTTCCATGAAATACCAACAAGAAGTATCTGACGTTGGCGGAAATCTATTGGAATTTTCAGCCACACTGGACACGCAAAAATTGCAGCTAGATGTGTTGGAAGGTACCCATAACGGTTATCTAAGCGATGATGGCAGTGCGCTTCAGCAACGAGTGAATGACATCAATGCACGTATCACTCAACTCAACAAAGATTACACTCACTACGTTACTGTCGCCTCTACCGCAGTGACTTATGCTTGGTTCCCTCTGGTTGCAGGGCCAATTATGGGCGTCTACGGCGATAAAGCAGAAAAAGCACGCAAACTTCGCAACGAATTACAAAACGAAGTAAAAGAGCTTCAAGAGCAGTTAACTTACACGCAAAAGATATATAACTCTTATCATCGCTCTTCGGAGAGCATCGATATGATTTCTCAGCAAATTGAAAATGCGATTCCACATATTAATAAGCTGAAACTGAATTGGCAGAAAATGAATGCCGACTTCACTTCACTGCTCGTTGCACTAGAACAAGCTCAAGATAATGCCGATATCATGAGAGACGATACCATGCTTGGTGCGATAGGCGCTCTTGCGAATACAACAGTTGCAGAAAGTAACTGGAGTAATATTAGTGAAAAAGCAAAAGCGTTCGCAAACAATGCGTACATTCAAGAAATGGAATAGTCCCTATACCTATCGAAAAGTAGCGCGACAGATAAAATCGACGCTATATACAGAAACGCTATACACAGCAACGAAACTGCTAAAAATATAACAAGATAGCCAAATTACCTTCCGAATAAGAAGCCGCACCTTAAGCAAACTAAGGTGGCGGCTTCTGATACCCAAAATTTGGTGACTACTAATTTCGACAGGACATAAATATGAGACTTCTACCTATTATTATTTCTCTTTCATTTTCTCCACAGGCTTTTTCTAGCGACTGGCTTGAACTGAACAATTTACCCAATTCAACCGAATACCCAACCTGGGTTCAATCTGCCTATTCCGATGTTGGCGTACTATCGCGTTCAACATCCGATTTACACATCAACCTAAGTGACTGGATTGCAGAGCAGAACCTCTATGTCACTAAGCCTTCAAAAGTTGTCATTTTTGCAGATACGATTGAGGTTCCAGAAAACTTCAACTTGCTCGTAAATAACCAAAACATCCTGATTTTTGCGCGTAAAATTGTTGGCCAAGGCACGCCGACATTTGTGCTAGGACAACAAGGCTCTGCTGCCTCAATTTCTGTGATTGCGGGCGAGATAGAGACACCGATTAATGTGCTCGCTTTCCAAAGCGATGGCAGCATTACACGAGACGCTCTAACAGGAAAAACGGGCGATGGTGAATCTGTAGTCTTAGCAGGAGAGCACTACCGAAGAACCACCATTGACTCGAACATCACTGGGCAAATGAAATTGGCTTCTGAGCCTTTTACAGACATTGTTAATCGTTCTTTTGATATGGCCGCCAGCTTATACGATACCAACCCAGAACTTAGCCTCGACCTCATCAACTGGGTTGAACAGAGCTTACGTTACTCAGGTTCAGTGGTAGAAGACGATCCAATCCTTTCAGACCTTTACTTGCAAACGGTCGCGTTCAAGCAGTTCATTAGCTTCAGTACCAAAGAGAGCCACTACGTACCTTATCTCGACAAAGTACTTTACCAAGACAAGTACGAAGCGTACCTGAATGCGATGGTTGCGTATCAAGCTCAGTGGGACATTATTCAAGACAGAAGCACCGTCATTGAAGACAAGATTGAAGCGGCTAAGTTGGCACTCGCTAACATCGAAGACGTTCTTAGAGCACAAACTTCAATCATCACACAAACCCAGTCCAACATAGACAAGATAGGCGATAGCCTGACCGAAGTAGATAGCCAATACAAAGCTCAGGAGTTAGTGACTCTCGATGCAAGAACGACTTATCTAGTTGGCGTAGAGAATTGGAAAACCCAGCAGCAACTCAACGCAGCTTTGGCGATTTTCAAAGCAATAGCCGAGATTGGCAGTGCAGTGAGTGGCGTGTTCACAGGCAACCTTTCAGGGGTCAATGACCTAACCGAGCAATTGGCTAAAACCCCAGAAGCATTAGAAAAAGCGAAAAACCTCGTCACCAATATCAAGTCTGTCACGGGCATTATTGATAGCGTCACTAAAACGATTTCTGGTATCTCTCAGCTCACCGCGGATATTAAATCAACCATCAAGTTCCAGAAGATATCGGAAGCGATGGATGGCTTTAACTTCAATATCCCAACCATCAATGAAAGCAATCTAGCGTGGGATCTGATGATCACCGAGATCCGCAGCAACTTAAGATATGCCGATAGCTTAGGAATTAAAGGGACAAGACAGTACTTACTAGAGCTAGAGAAACAGGTGCTTCTGGGTAAGGCAATTAACATCACCCAGCTTAACTTTGCTCAGGAACAAGCAAAACTGGTCGACTTACTGTTAACCAATAACGTAACCATCAATCAACAGCAAAGACTGAATGATGCAATTGGGGGTTACCAGGTAGACACCGACAGCTTCGATTCGATTGAACGTGAACTATCAAGAGTGTTGATGCACTTCAAACGTCCGATGTACGTTGCTTTATCTAACTATGTTCAGGCATACGAATATTGGGCATTGAAGCCAAGCGAGATCACGCCTTCTCTCAACAAAAGCTACTTGGACTACCAATTTGATTTGGCGTCCATCGAAAGTGAGTATGTGAATGCTCTGTCTTCTTTCCAACCCGCGCCACAAGATTTCACCATCGATAACTACACCATTTCCAGCCAAGAACAACTCGAAAGCTTTGCAACAACCGGACAGCTCAACTTCTCTATTCCATTAGAGCAAGTCCAACTCTGTTCATTTGACCGCGTTAGGCTATCCACGGTACGAGTGTTCTTAGAGGGTGAAAACTTACCTTATGGCAAGCAACTCAACCTGCGTGTCTCCAGTTCAGGCAACTATGCCGATCGATACGAAAATCAAGATTACCAGTTCAGCTCTAACCCCGTTTCACGCGCGTTCTACTATCGCCTAGATGATCCAACCACCAACGACATCAGCATCATTAGCGATGGCGCCGTAGCGAATGAGTTCGAATACGCGTACTTCCAGCCCACCCCATTCACTTCATGGAATGTCACGCTTAACAACTTTGATAAAACCGAGCAAGCGAACAACCAGTACCTAAAAGATATCGAACAGATTCGCGTCGAATTCTTAGGTAGCGGTATTCCTAATGGCAATAGTTGCTCTAATTAGTTAAGTGCTACTTTAATTAATCAAGATCTTCTCTAACTAACCAAGTGCAACCTCAATTAACCAAGTTTTGCTGTCATCCAAAGAACTGAGGTTCAAGGAGTAAGGTTCTGGAGAGAGTTCGTAACAAAAAAGGCCGACATGATGTCGGCCTTGTTAACTTGACTAGATAGATCGAGTAATAACAACTCGGCACTGAACAGCTAGCCAGATTTCGACTTAGTTGTACGCTCGAGCAAGTATTCCCTGTCCCTGATATTCATACATTCCAGCATCGTTACTGATGAACACTGACTCACCTGAACTCAGCATTAATTTGTGCTCTTTAGTTGAAATCGTTACCTCACCACCGATACAAAATAAAATCTCTGCGCTCCGTAGATACTGTTGGCTGATCTCTTCGCTCACTGACAAGATGTCGAAGCCGAAATCATCAACAGGTATAGGGAAGCTCAACTTGTCTTCTTTCTCGATAGGTTTCAGTTTGATGCCTTCGATATCCGTCGTTTCAAAACACGTATTATCAATCAATTCAGGTACATCGATAAACTTAGGAGTGAGACCTGCACGTAACACATTATCTGAGTTCGCCATAATCTCTAGCCCAGTGCCTTCGATATAAGCATGCGGGGTTTCGGCATGCAAAAACATTGCTTCACCCGGTGCAAGCTCGATTGTGTTCAACATGAGTGGCGAAAACAAACCAATATCATCGACATAATGCTGTTCAAAGCCTTTGCTGTACTGTAATGCTTCACGCCCCATAGCAGTCTTCGGTCTACGTTCATAAGCTGAATACAACTGCTCTAACGCTAACTTTTTTCGCTCACCTTCAAGTGTCATCACCGAGGTAAAAAACACTTTCAAGCCTTCGCTGTTGGGATTAATTGCTAGTGCTGATATTTCAATATCCAGTGCGCTAATTTCTGCTTCTTTAAACAGCTCTATAATTTGCTGAATAGGCCTAAAACCATTCATAGCTTTGTAGAAAGTCAGCGCATAAACCAGCTCAGGTTTATGGTTAGGATCTTTGTAGTTTCGATTCGATGCATCCAAACTAATGCCTAGCTTATTCTCTCGTTCAAAACCAAGCTGGGCCTTTTTCTTACTTGGGTGTACTTGTATCGATAGAGGGGTTTCTGCCGCAAGAACTTTAAACAAATAAGGTAGCTCGCCGAACCTTGCTTCCGTGTATTCCCCAAACATTCCCTTGCTGTCTTGGCTTAAAACCTCCGATAGCAACTGGCCTGTATCAGCAACTCTTGAGCAGCCTCTAGGGTGAGCCCCCATCCAAATCTCAGCTTGAGGCTCGGCGTTAGGGTTTTGAATATCAAACAGTTCAGAAATAGACTGCTTGCTTCCCCACGGGTAATGTTGAATAACATTATCTAATTTAAATAAAGACATAGATATTTCTTTGTATCACTTGCAAGTAATCAAACATAGTCAACTACTTAGCATTAATCATTGACGCGCCCAGCTTGAGGGTAGCAGCGATATTTCTAGACGTTCGAGTCACGTTCATACTCGCCTCTTGAAGCACTTGTTCAAGACTTTGCGGTGAGCGAACGGAGGCAAAAGCACTGTCGATTGTGGCGTATAAATCATCGATTTCAGAACCTAAAGAACCTGCAATTCCAATCACTGGAATCGACTTCGCCTTAGCTCGCTTAGCAATGCCAAATGGCGCTTTACCTTGCAGGGTTTGGTTATCCATTTGACCTTCGCCCGTAATCACCAGATCTGCCTGTTCTAGAACCTTATTTGCGTCTAACGCATCTAAAATCATCTCAATTCCAGGCTTAATTTGAACATCAAATAACAAGGAGACACCCAAAGGGGTGCCACCCGCCGCTCCGAACCCAGCGCTAGAACAACGGTCGACACCAGTTATTGAGTAAGCAACGTTGGCAAAATTAGATAAACAACGCTCTAATTCAGCAATCAAACTTGAAGACGCTCCTTTTTGAGGACCAAACACCTCACTAGCTCCATTAACCCCAACAAGTGGGTTCGCAACATCGCATGCCACTATGAATTCCACTTGCTTACAACGGGGGTGAACACCAGACAAATCGATGCGGGCAAGATTAGAAAGCGCAGCACCGCCTTTTTGTAATTCGTTACCTTCGCGATCCAGTAGCTTTCCACCTAAGGCCTGTACGATACCAGCCCCACCATCGTTGGTTGCACTACCACCTAGGCCAAGCATTATTTTGCTCACCCCTAGATCTAATGCTTCACATATTAGCTCGCCAGTACCATAGGTAGTGGTCGCTGCAGGGTTACGTTGAGAAACATCAAGCAGATCTAAGCCTGATGCCGCCGCCACTTCAATTAAGGCAGTACTGCCGTCATCAAGTAGCGCCCATTGAGCCGTCACACCACAGTCGAGTGAATATAACTTTAGCGGCCCGGTCACAGGCGAAAGTCGTATCTCGCCCTCTAAACCTTGCATCAATATGTCAACCGTTCCCTCACCACCGTCGGCGAGAGGGAGGTGTACGTATTCAGCTTGTGGAAATACTTGAACAAAACCTTGTTCAATGCATTCACAGACCTGCTTAGCTGTCAGTGACTCTTTAAATGAGTCAGGAGCAATCACTATTTTCATCGAAGATATTCACTCTAAAGCAGTAAGAACAAAAACGCTGATATGACCAGACCAATACCCAAAACTACTGGGTAGGCGATTTGACTAATGTCCTTCGCCATTTCCGGCTCTTCTTGCTTCTGAGACTCAGAGTCTGACTTTGTTTCACTGTGAGTATTACTCGCGTCTTGAGAACAGTCGTCTTCTGAACCGAGCAACTTCATAATCTGTTGAGTCGAATTCGCGGCTAGTAACTCATCTCTGAAATCATCATCAACAAGAGAGGAGGTTAACGTAGTCAGTACTTCCATATGCGTTGAGCCAGCCTCAGCTGGCGGTATGGCAATCAAGAAGACCATATTTACTGGCTCATCACCATCAATGCCTTGCCACATCAACTCGTCTTTCACAAAAGCACAAGCAAAAGTAGGTTCAATAACCGCAGCGGACTTACCATGAGGCACTGCTAAATACTCACCGAGCGCCGTTGGGCCCTCGCTCTCTCGAAGCATTACTGCATCTAAAAACTGTTGTTTATTGGTTAACTTACCTGCTTGGTCAATTTTATCAGTCAGTGCTTCAATCGCTGCGAATCGATCGTTAAATACCGCATCTAATAGAATCAAGTTTTCAGATGTTAGGTTAGATAGTTTCATGCGCTATTCCTTATGACTCTTTAGCCAAACAAATTGATACGGTTTCAATGTAAAGACACTTGTTAACTGCTCACGACTAATCAAGTCATAACCACCAGCATCAAGGCAAATCTCTTGCGGCGCCTCACTTAAGTTCAAAACGAAACGAATGGATTCATCTCCTTCGCCGCGCTGTAATGCAAACACCTTGTCACCGAGTGACAGAACTTTTTGGTTCGCAAGTGGGGAAAATGCAGGTTGAGTTTTACGCAACCTCACCAACTCAACCATTTGGCTGTAAACTTGTTGGCGCAGTGAACCGGCTTCTGCTAACTCCGCCTCCAACTCATCTAAATCGAACTTCTCACGATTGATTCTGCGGTTAATACCTGATTCAACCATTCCGTTAATATCATTCTCACTACCCAATAAACTGTGGTAGTAAATGGCAGGTACACCAATAAATGACAGCAAGATAGATTGAGCCGCCAAAAATTTTCTCGCTTTGTCATCATCACTATCGGAAGCTTCAGTTAACGCACTTAAATAATTGATATTCAATTCATAAGGAGACTGAGAGCCATCACTATTGTTTTTATAGTTTACGCGGCCACCTTTACGCTCAACCTGTTCACACATCAACAAGCGATCTTCGTTGGTCAGAATCCCTTCCGTTGGGCGAACACCGACACCGTCATGACTCGCAAGGAAGTTAAAGTAAGTTGTCTTATTCCCTTGCTGCAGTGAGGCCATGGCTTCTTCGGTTAGGCCTTTCGCCCATTCGGTCAATACAGAGCTGTTTTGACTCATGAAAGCATGCAGAGTCAAAGGAGGAAGCGGAAATTGGTACACCATGTGCGCTTCATTGCCTTGCCCAAAGTAAGAAATATTTTCTTTGTGTGGCACATTCGTTTCAGTGATCAATAACGCGCCGGGAACCGTCTCATCAAAGATGATTCGCCATAGCTGGATAATCTGATGCGCTTCCGGCAAATGAATACACGTGGTATTTAACACTTTCCAAATAAAGCCAATGGCATCTAGGCGTATTGAACGGCCACCGTTTGCTGCATACATCAATAAAATATCGATACTTTCTAGCAACACTTTCGGGCTGCGGAAGTTAATGTCAATTTGGTCTTCAGAGAAGGTAGTCCACACATGAGATGTCTCACCCGAAGCCTTACTAAACGGTGTCAGGAGCGGTAAAGCGCGGGGGCGCGTAACACTCGAGTAGTCCAGGCTTGGGTCAGACTCAACAAAGTAATCTTGGTATTGCACATCGCCCGCTAGGTAACTTTGAAACCAATCACTGCTTTTTGAGATGTGATTGATCACGCAGTCGTACATCAAATCAAAGTTCTCAGACAAGGCATTGAGGTGTTCCCAGTCGCCCAATTTCTCATCAACTTTTCGATAATCAACCACACTAAAGCCGTCATCAGAGGTGTACGGAAACATAGGTAGAATATGGATGTTGCTGATTGAGTCTTTTAAATACTTATCAGCAAAAACCTTCATGCTACTCAACGTTTTTTCATCGTTACGAGCAAAGCTGTCACCGTAAGTAATCAAGTAAGATGTATGTTCATTCACCCACGGTGCGTATTGCGGAGCGCTTGGTTTCCATTTCTCAATTAAGACTAAGATCTCTTTAGTAATTGAATTTGCATGCTCTTTGCCATAAATATCAGCAACTTTATTGAAAATCATTTGTTCAATCATGTTCTTAATCCTTATCGAGCAACGTTAAACGTTACGCGTACATCAATACTGTTGTTGGGCTTAACAACACAACTCTGTCCACCAGTATCGATTCCAGAACCTGTGTACAATTTTGGCTGTTCTCGGTAATCCACCAACTCTATTTGTTTGAATTGCCCAAACGCATTTAAATCAAGGTCGACTTCCGAATCCGTAGGATTAAATAATCGGATAATCACTGCTTCTTTTTTATAAAAGGAGTGACCAATACTCGATAACTCTAATGCTTGAGTCATCGACAACAGGCTAAACGAGGCCAAACGGTCACGTGCGTCGAACCGCACTTGGAAACGCTCTAATCGATTCTCAAAACTGTTCAGTGTTTGTTTTTGGTAGCTAAACGGCACATCGAGATATTGGCGCTCTAGCTTACGCACCGTGCTGTGGTGCGCATCTTCAGTAAGAGCGAGAGCAAAACTAAATTGCATGGATTTTTGTAATTGAGCATCCGGTGTATGAACAACCGTATTATTGATGCCAGAAGCTCGGCCAGGTCGCCACGCTAGATCATCTTTTCCAAGTACACCCGTTGATTTAAATAGAGTGAGCGCAATCTTGTCTGAGTGCTCCCCTTTAATAACTTGGAACTCTTTAAGGCCGCTGCCATTAATGACTAGCGCTTTGTTTTCGTCGGATAGTGCTACGGAACCATCAGTGGTTTCTACATCAATTGGGCACTCACGGAAGCTTTTCTCCCAACCAGAAATCGATGGTTCGACAGGTCGCTCCATCAAAGCGAATGGCTGAGTACTGATCGAAGTGTTGGTCTGAACATCAGAATTGACCAAGACACGCACTCGATGATCTTTTGCTTGGTTAACCGTGACAATGCTTACAAAGAGTTGCTGGTTTTCTTTGCAAAGCGTTAACCTCACATCAAACAACGCTTGGTGATCATTTTGATTCGCGACGCGGGCATCAAGATCAACAGGGATGTCTAATGTTGCTCGTACCTTCATCACTTGTTCGGTGTCACCAATCTGCGTCTCAATAAGTTCAATCGTTTGGTTATAAAGTGGTGTATCACCTCTTAGTGGCGAGAAATCATAAGAGTCACCGTCGTCCGCCTGCTCCTCAAACGTGAGAAGTTGAGGAATAACACGGTTGGTATTTTTGTCGACTAATTGAAGTTGACTCCCCTCACACGTCAACATAAGAGAACCGTTCTCTATCGACGTTTGATCTCGTACTTCAACTTTGCGGTTGCTTTGATTGCTTCCCTGAACCTCAAATACCTGATATCCCATAGCAGGTAAATCATTCACCGAAATGTTTAACTCAAAACGGTAGTAAGGCGGCACGGATACTTCTTTCTCACCATCTTTAGTGACCTCAATGACCTTGCCACCATCTAAAGTTTCACGTTTGATCACTTCGATTGCGCACTCTTGTTCACCATCGGTAATGGCGATGTTCTCATGCGAACTGAATACAACCGCTTTAACGAACCCCGTGTATGGTTGAAGTTGTCCGTTGAACAACATCAACTCGTCATCGTGACAACTGCTCGCAATCTCTTTGATCACTAAGTTATATAAGCCGTGACAGATTTCTTGAGCCTGTTTGAGGCGGTGCATGATATCGGCGTTAGTCGCATCACTGTTACAACCACCAATGCTATCGTGCGCGTGGCATTCAAGAATCTTCTTCCACGCGATATCAATCAGCTCTGTGTGTACCGTGATGCCTTGCGCTTTAGCTATAGCAACAACCACTTCAAGCTTCTTAATTAGGAACTGCTCAATATCAAAGTTAAGCTTCTTGATGTCGTATCGAACGGATCCAATCGTCTTGTGAATTCGAGCATAGCGCGGGGCTTTAAATTCACCGTCGTAAGTTTCGAAACTATCACTGTTAGCTCGCAGTACATCGACGAATGCTTCCATCGATGAGATTGCGTATACGTCGTTGTCTGGAGAGCGCTGCGTTGCTGCCTGTAACGTTTTTGGAAGCTCAGGATCAATATTGACTTGGTCACCACCCGATGGGATCAGCACTTCATTCAAACCAGAAAGTGATTTGATTTTCTCAACCATTGGGAAGATTTTTTTGTCTAAATGCTTCGATGTTGCAACCATATTCTTCGCAGCACCATAACCGTGTACCAAGTTATAAGCATAAATTTCATCACCACCAGCCGAGCGCCAGTTAAAGTTCGAACGCTCTACTTGTTGGTCGTAGTCAATGCCTCGCCAAAAGATGATGTTATCAATACCGATGCCTTTAAATAACGTTGGCATTTGCGCGTTGTGTCCAAAGGTATCAGGCAAGTAGCCAACCTTCATGCTGTGCCCTAAGCTTTCGGCAATGTGCATACCGTATTTCAGATTACGGATAATCGATTCACCAGCGACGTTGTAAGTATCCGTTTGGGTATACCAAGGACCAATGAATAGTTTCTTATCCACGACCAACTGTGCCAAGCGCTCACGCATGTGTGGTAGGACTTTAAGGTAATCCTCAACAATTGAAGACTGACCATCTAGGTGATAACAGCTGTATTCTGGCTGATCTTCTAGCGTTTCAATCACTTTAGTAAAGTTGTATGCAGCTAAGACGTCACTGTCTTGTTGAGTAAAATACCACTCACGATCCCAGTGTGTATGCGGAATTACATGAATTTTAGTCATTGATTTATCTCGACTTGTCTTAATTTGAATAAAGGAGAAGTACTTACTCCCCCTCTTTAATTTTGAATAATGAAGCTACCTACTTAGGCATTGCTCGGCTGAGGTTTAGTACACAGCAAGAGTGCTATCGCTATAAACCCTGAACCAACGAACACAGATAATGTGTAGCTAATTGGGTCTGAAGACAGGAACCACCCCCAAACAGCGGGTAGAGGCAAGCTTTGGAAGACATTAAGAACCACAGCTAATTGAGTACCTATAACTGAGCCAAGGATCATGATTGGAATCATCTTAGGATTCTTAAGAATGAACGGAATTGCACCTTCTGAAATACCGATCATGCCAAGCATTAAAGAAGTTTTACCTACGGTTTGTTCTTCTGGAGTAAACACACGTTTGCGGAATTTTCCATCTAACATCGCCGCTAAGCCAACTCCGATAGGTGGAATCACGATACCCAGTTCACGCGCTATTAGGTCAAAGCCTTCACTCATACCATTGAGGCCTAGTGCAACCGAACCAGCAGCTTTGTTTATCGGACCACCTAAATCAAATGCCGTTCCGGCAGCTATCACCATTGAGTAGATACCTCGGCCTGCGTCACCAGCTTCAGTAAAGAAATGGACCATTGCGAGATTAAGTGCACCAAAGAATGGGTTAATCGCGTACTCCATCGTTAACACCATGACCACGCCCGTCACTGCAGGCACTAACAGCATAGTTTTCAACGTTGTAAGATCGGTTCTTACCCGAATAACATCATTTAGATAGCGAACCAAATAGCCGACGATGAAGCCAATCGCTATCGCGCCAAAGAAGCCCGAGGGAGCCCAGCCTTCCAAGTCGAAAAATCGTTTGTACGGCTCGTCTGTCATCAAACCGCCAATGAAGGCGGGAATCAGGGCTGGTTTACCCGCAATCGAATAGGCTAAGTAACCAGCAAAAATTGGGTACATAAACTTGATCGTCATAAAACCAAGCTTATCCAGTGTCTCAATTGGCGTACCCGAGATATCAACAAACTCGCCAGTAATTTTCGCCACGGCCATCAGCAAGCCACCCAATACCACCACAGGTAACATGTAGCTGATACCTGTCATAATGTGACCTATCGCAACTTGGTAAGCCGATCGTTTCTCATCATGAATCTCAACGTCCACATCCGATTTCTCTTTACCACGTAAGAAAACGGTAGGAAGTAAATCGTCGACACGCTTAATGAGCTCTTGAGTACGAACTTGAAGTGGGTTCGCATTGTCAAAACGCTCCATATCCATAATTGGCACATCTACCGCTAATACAACACCGTCGGCAGTGGCGATATCATGTGCCGTTAGCTTGTTCTTAACACCATCGCTACCTTGAGTTTCAACCTTAACTTCATAGCCTTGCTTCTCAGCCCAACTCTGAATTTTTTTAGCTGCCATGAAAGTATGTGCAATGCCTGTAGGGCAGGCGGTCACTGCAACCAGTTTTTTCTTAGCCATGGTTTAGTACCTTGTAATTATCAACTGCAGCCAGTATATGAAGCTGGAATGTATGACGACACAGTTTCGTGGTACAAGTGACGTATCACGATACATCTGTGATTGAAGTCATGGTATTTTTCTCGTTTTCCCGCGTAATATTGATAGCCTATTCAATAATAGCTGAGAGCAATGAACACATTTCAAGGTATAGAACGTGCGATTTATGAATACTTGATCAGCCACGCCAGTGAACTTCAAGATATTTCCGCCAAAACCATTGCAAATAAAGCCTTAACGACCACAACTTCGGTTAACCGTGTCTGTAAAAAGATGGGCTACGCAAGCTATACGGAGCTACGTTACAAGTTAGCAAGCGAACTAAGACAACAAGTAACTGAACCGTCGAATGAAACGAATCTGCAACAGATTATTGGTGTAGCCAATACACTCAAGTCGTCACCAGTGGTGTATTTATACTCACGTGGCGCGTCCATCGTGAGTGTTAGCTATCTTTCTCGATTTCTGTCGTTAGCCAATGTGCCTCACCTGGTGATCACAGACATCCATCAACTGACTCGAGCTGAGCTCGGTACCCTGCTGCTTATCAGTAAATCTGGCGAGACTAACGCTGTGATTGAAATGGCACAAAATGCAAAACGAAAAGGGCTCAAGGTGCTAGGGATAAGCCACAATGGATCAACGCTCGACCAAGTTTGCCACTTAAACGTCGCGCTGGATGAGCAGGTAGATGGTATTTCTTTGTATGGTAGGGAGTCTCAGATACACACATTGCAAATCATCGACCAAATAGGTAAAGAACTGCTGACTTTTTAATATCAATCTTTCAGTTCTCCCAAACAAAAAAAGAGCAGCTCAATGGCTGCTCTTTTAGATTCCACACATACCCAAGAATCGACATATGCTCATGGGCATTGTTTGTTCAAGGACATAGCTTGTTCTAGAACGGGCTAAATTAAAGGTTCATGACAAACCCTAGACGCACCGCATAGTCGTTTTCTCGATTACCATTAGAGTCCACGTAAGTTTCATCGACAGAGACAAGCTCCATGTATGGTGTCCAAGTTTCATTAATCTGGTAGTTAACCATTATCGTGTGTTCCCAATAATCGTCACGACCCGTACCTTGATCGACACCGTCTTGATAACGATAACGAGGGTTATACATTAAACCTACGTCACCAAAGCTTTTTGATAGCCAGATATCAAACTGATTAGAGGCGCCACGAGCCGTGCCGCTGCCATCTAAATAGTCTTTACCATTCGCATCGTTAGACCAGTTGTAACGGTAACGACCAGTTAAAGACACGCCATTTTCGAAGCTTGTTCCCAACTTTAGATATGGGCGATATTCCGTCCAATTTGGAGCGGTGACCGTCACCAGACCAGGGGCCCAATACCACTGTTCATTAATTTGGAATTTGTAAGTTGCTTCAAATTCTTGAGCGGCTGCTTTTAGACCATTTTTATCTTCATCGTTTGAATCATTACCGGCAAAGTAACCATCATTATGTATCTGAGCAGCCTCCGCACTAAAGTAGAAACCTGTATCAAAAGTATGCATGAATTTGACACGGCTATCACGAATATCAGATGCCGTGTTATGACCAAAACGCACATCTAACTTGGTTTCTCCGGCAAAAGTGGGCATTGAAGAAAGAGCAATAAGAGTAGAACAAAGTAGGACTTGGGTTTTCATTTTCAACCTTTATATTTTATTAGAGGGACGAGCTTTTACGTCGCCGCCACTATAAAACTGAGGTATTCAATGAGTAAAAAGTATTGTGGTACATTCGATGTATCACGGTTCAACTTGAAGATTGGTCACATTCAAAACCAGTATCCAAACGGGCTTTAGCCGTAAACCGTGAGCAATTTTTTCGAATAATAGATAATAGAACAAACTAGAACGTAGCCACCTGTCAGTTCTGAGTAAGCAAAACCGACAGGTAACATTGAACGTTAAATGAGCCTAATCCATCAAGCTCTTCGACTTAATCGCCTTCTTAGAAAGCTCTTTGGCAAAGGCTTTGATATCTGTTTCAAACTCATCGACGCTTTGGCGGATTTCATCCAGTTGAACGGTTTGCATTAAACGGTTTTCCATTACGATTTGGCCGTTCACAATCGTCGTGTCGATGTTGCTTGGGTTCGCTTGGTAAACCAAGGTCGCGTAAGGGTCGTAATTTGGCATCATGTTCGCTGATGTTGTCTCTACAATCACGATGTCTGCCTTCTTACCCGCTTCAAGAGAACCGATTTGATCTTCCATGTGTAGGGCTTTCGCGCCACCTAATGTCGCCATCTCGATAACTTGCTCAGGAATCATGATAGTGCGGTCAGAATGCTTTAAACGTTGCATGTTCGCTGCGTAGCTTAATGTGCGCATGATATCGACTTGGTTAGAGCTCATTGGGCCATCTGTTCCTAAGCCTACTCGCATGTCAGCACGGTACATATCCCATGCTGGTGCGATGCCAGTTGCACCTTTAGCGTTCGCCATTGGGTTGTATGAGATCCCTGCGTCAGCTTGCTTTAGAAGCTTTTGATCGTTCTCCGAAAGATGGATACCGTGAGCAATGACTACGCGCTCGTCCAGCACACCAATTTCATCCATGTATTCGACTGGCGATGTTGCCTTAGTTTCATCTTTGATGCGTTTCTCTTCATTTGGGAATTCAGCAACGTGAATCAGCACCGGCACATCGTATTGAGCAGACAGCTTGTTGATTTCTTGCAGCTTATCTTTGCTCACGGTGTACACCGCATGTGGCGCATAAGCAGGCGTGATTAGCTCATCGTTTTTGTATTGTTCGATAAAGCCTTTGGCGTATTCAATGCCGCCGTAAGGTTCTTTGGCATCGACCACTGGGAACTTAATCACGGTTTCGCCGAGCACAGCGCGTAAGCCGACTTCTTTGGTCGCCTTGGCCATTTCATCCATGTGGTAATACATATCGGCATAAGTGGTTACACCGCTTTGTGCTAGTTCGATAGAGCCAAGCTTGGTTGCGTTGTAAATCAGTTCACGGCTTAGCTTTTCGGCTTCTAGAGGGAAGAAGTAAGCGAACAGACGATTCGAAATACCCTCTTCCCCTAAGCCACGAAACGCGATCATCGGTAAATGGTTGTGCGCGTTCACCATACCCGGCATGACGATTCCATCTTGAGCATCAATCACTTTTTCTGCGCGATATTGAGTCATTAAATCCTCGGTACCGACTGCGATGATCTGGTCGTTTTTCACTACAACAACACCATCTTCAATCACATCCATTTCTGAATTGATGGTGAGAACCTGTCCGTTGGTGATGATCAGATCAGCGTTGTATGTTTGCGTCGCGACCGTTGAACCGCAACCTGCAAGCAGAACTGCGCTGATGGTGCATGCCAAGCTTTTAAGCGTCATTGCTAAACCTTAATGTTGTGCGTGTAATATTGTTAGCGGCTTCATCTATAAGTTTCCAGCTTTTCGCTTTTCGCTTTTCGCTTTTCAGAAGAGTAAGTGCCGCCAATTTTCGCGATACTATAACCTGTCATTTAAATAAAATGGCATACCTAATCGAACCGAATTCAAGATAAATGAGTTATTGCACAACAGGTCACAAAAGAGGTTCTGTGCTTATAGTCACTCACACACCTAGATAAACGTTCAAACAACATTAGCTTTTCACACCACAGCCTTTAATCACTAACTGTGTGATGAACTGAGCGGCATCGGCATAGTCTTTATCATCGAGTTGGTCCTTCTGCATCACGCTGCAAATCTGCCAGCCAAAATCGGCGTAGGTTTGAGTTGCCGCCCAGATGGTAAACATCAGGTGATGAGCGGGAACATCGTCCATTAGGCCCTGCGCCGACCATGTCGAGAACTTATCAAGAATCATCTGGGATTGCTTATACAGCTCGTCACCAATCTCTTTCGGCAATACTTTAGCGCCAGACATCACTTCATTGGCAAATACCTTAGAGGCATGTGGATGATCGCGAGAAATGATCAGCTTGGTTTGAATATATTGAGACAAGGCTTCAACAGGATCGCTGAGCTCTTCAATCGGACGAGACGCTTCTAGTAAAGGCTGAGTGACGGTTTCAAGCACAGCGTTGTAGAGCTTATCTTTTGAGCTGAAATAATAGAATACGTTAGGCTTGGGAATGTCGGCCGCTTTCGCGATATCGGCCATTTTTGTTGCAGCATAACCATGAGTGGCGAATTGTTCACACGCGACTTCGATGATTAAATCTTGATTCTTTTGTCTGATCCTAGACATATTGCATCCTTTACAGCTCGTTACTAAAATCATAGTAATCAACGTGCTTCATTAGTCCAGAAGATAATTTCAGAACTCAAGGTCACCGCATTGATAACAATAAAATGGCCGCTCTATTTGTTAAGAAGCGACCATTCCATACTGTGTTTTTGAACTGTTCAAATTAAAGAATCAATATCGCGCGGAAGTCATTCACATTGGTCAGCGTCGGCCCCGTGGTAAGAAGCACATCGACTTGTTCGAAGAAATCGTAACTGTTATTCGCATCGAGGTAATCTTGCGCTTTAAGCGACAGGCTCGAACCTTGTTGCCATGTTTGAGGTGTGATCCACGCGCCCGCATTGTCTTCCACGCCATCAATCCCGTCGGTATCAGCAGCCAATGCAAATATGTTGTCTTGGCCTTTGAGCTCGTTATATAGGCTCAACAAGAACTCACAATTACGCCCACCGCGACCCTTGCCTTTAACGGTTACTGTGGTTTCGCCACCGGAAAGTATCACGCAAGGCGTCTCAAATGGGTGCTTATGATTGGCGACTTGCTTAGCCAGCGCAGCGTGAACTTTCGCGACATCTCGCGCTTCTCCCTCTATACAATCACTCAACACATAAGCAGGAATACCCAATCCTTCAGCCTCTGCCGCAGCAGATTCCAATGCCGACATCGGGGTGGCGATAATATGGTGCTCGGCGTTTTTCCAACATACGTCATCTGGCTTTACGGTTTCTGACTCTGGATTATTTAGCCATTCAAATGCCGAGTGTGGTGTTTCTATTTGATAACGTTCTAAAATGGCCATCGCATCAAAACGCGTGGTGGTGTCGGGTACGGTTGGGCCCGATGCAATCACACTGATGCCATCGCCCGGCACATCTGAAATAGCTAAAGAGACCACTCTTGCTGGGTAAGCAGCCTTTGCTAGTCGCCCACCTTTGATTGACGATAAATGCTTGCGCACACAGTTCATCTCATCAATGGCGGCGCCTGATTTAAGCAACGCCTTATTGATTTGTTGCTTCTCTGCTAGGCTGATGTCACCACCGGGCAAACTTAGCAAAGCAGAGCCACCGCCTGACAGTAGGCAAATAACCGTGTCGTCAGCACTCAAACTACTCACCAATTGCAGCATACGTTGGCTTACCTCTAAGCCCATCGCATCTGGTACTGGATGCGCCGCTTCAATCACCTCAATGTGTTCGCAAGGTGCGGTGTGCTCATAACGAGTCACCACTAAGCCTTCAAGATCACGCAGTGCGAGATCTTGCTGTTTCTTTGACTGCCAAACCGCTTCAAGCTCTGCGGCCATCGACGCGGCTGCTTTTCCTGCTCCTATCACCACAGTACGCCCGGCTTGATTAGCAGAGCGATAAAAAATGTCTTGAGCAAGAAAAGGTTCGATGTGATTTTTAGGTAGCGCCTGATTAACAGCACTTGAGAAAAGGGTTTGCAGAAACTGCTTAGCATCAATGTCCATCATCCACTCCTTAGTTGACGGAGAAAAAAAGAACCCCGATACAAGGCCAAAGGGTGCCTGCTAAGATCAAGTTGGAAAGGAACAACTTCAACCTTTGCCTCGTATCAGGAACGCGTATAAAAGGAGACGAAACTACGCGATTTATAAACAAACTGTTGGGCTACGCATCGATAGCAGCCCTAATTAATTAACGAATCGAGTGGTCAGAACGTTTCTCAATCGCTTGGATAAGCGCAGAGTGGTCCCAACCTTCACCGCCCATTTCGGCGCACTCGCCAAATAGCTCTTGAGCGTTAGCCGTATTCGGTAGTGCGACACCTAATTCTTGTGCGCCCGTTAGCGCAAGATTCAGGTCTTTCTGGTGAAGCGAGATTCTAAATCCAGGATCAAATGTACCTTCAACCATGCGCTCGCCATGCACTTCCAAGATCTTAGAGTTAGCAAAGCCACCTAATAGCGCCTGACGTACGCGTGCTGGATCAGCACCTGCTTTCGAAGCAAATACTAACGCCTCAGACACGGCTTCGATATTCAGAGCAACGATGATTTGGTTTGCGACCTTACAGGTTTGACCCGCACCGTTGTCGCCTACTAGCGTGATGTTCTTACCCATGATTTCGAACAGAGGTCGTGCTTTATCAAAGGCGTCTTGCTCACCGCCCACCATGATAGTCAGCGCTGCATTAATAGCGCCTACTTCGCCACCTGATACCGGTGCATCAAGGTATGAAGCACCACCTTCATTGATTCGCGCTGCAATTGCTTTGGTCGCGATTGGCGAGATCGAACTCATGTCGATAACCAGTTTTCCAGCTGCACCGCCCGCAGTTAGACCTTTCTCGACGCCGTTGTCACCAAACAGGACATCTTCAACTTGTGGTGTATTCGGCACCATTAAGATAACGATATCTGCTGCTTCAGCCGCTTCAGCTGGTGAATGACAGACCGTTGCGCCCGCTGCCACAAGGTCGGCAGGTGCTGCATTAAAGTGATCCGACAGAATCAAATCGTGACCTGCTTTTTGAAGGTTACTCGCCATAGGTTTACCCATGATGCCAGTTCCGATAAATGCAATTTTAGACATGTTGTTCTCCTTAACGTTTGAGGGTTACCAGACGCAATTAACGGTACTGGTGCAGCCAACCAAGGCCTTCTGTCGTGGTTGTTTTTGGCTTGTATTCGCAGCCAACCCAGCCTTGATAGCCAAGCTCATCAAGATAATTGAGCACGAATGGGTAATTAATTTCTCCGGTACCCGGTTCGTGTCGGCCTGGATTATCCGCCAGTTGCACGTGTGCGATTTGGCCAATGTTTTGTTGCATGGTCGGCGTGAGATCGCCTTCCATAATTTGCATGTGATAAATATCGTATTGGATAGAAAGGTTATCGCTCCCTACCTCTTTGATGATCGCTTTAGCTTGCTCTGTGGTATTTAGGAAGAAGCCCGGAATATCACGGGTGTTGATCGCTTCTATCACTAAGCTGATTCCTTCTGCTGCTAGCGCGTTCGCCGCGTAATGCAGGTTAATCACAAACGCCGATTGCGCGTCTTGTTGGGTCACACCTTGCGGCACAATCCCGGCCAAGCAATTCACTTGAGTACAACCGAGCGCTTTTGCGTAAGCGATGGCTTTAGGTACACCTGCTTGAAATTCTTCAACTCGTGCTGGGTCTACCGCGATACCACGGTCGCCAGCGTCCCAATCACCCGCAGGCAAGTTAAATAGCACTTGCTGTAGGTTATTAGCATCGAGCTTTGCTTTGATTGCTTGAGCATCAAAGGCGTAAGGGAAAAGATACTCCACACCTTGAAAGCCCGCTTCTGCGGCAGCTTCAAAGCGATCAATAAAATCAACTTCCGTGAATAACATTGACAAGTTTGCTGCAAATTTTGCCATGACTCTGTCCTTATTCTTTATTTGTAAAAATCTGGTTATTTGTAGTAAAGCCTCGCTCTATTGGAGACTTTCCGTAGAGCTAAACCTCAACTCTACGGATACACATGACTTAATGATTACTTGTACGCCAGCGCCGTTGGAGCATCGCCGCGGCTTTCGGCAAGCGGCTCAAATTCATTGATCGCATTGATCTCTACGCCCATCGCAATGTTGGTTACTCGCTCAAGAATCAACTCAACAACAACCGGTACCTTATGCTTGTTCATCAGCTCTTTGGCTTGCTCAAACGCAGCGGCAATTTGGTCTGGTTCACGAACTCGAATTGCCTTACAGCCTAGGCCTTCAACAACGGCAACATGGTCAACACCGTAGCCTTCAAGCTCTGGCGCATTCTGGTTATCAAACGCCAGTTGTACACAATAATCGATATCAAATTGGCGCTGCGCTTGCCGAATCAATCCTAGGTATGAGTTGTTCACCAACACATGAATGTATGGCAAGTTGAACTGCGCACCTACCGCCAGCTCTTCAATCATGAATTGGAAATCATAATCACCAGAGATAGCGACAATATCGCGATCTGGATCGGCCGCTCGTACGCCTAATGCAGCGGGTGTAGTCCAACCTAGTGGACCTGCTTGACCACAGTTGATCCAGTTACGAGGCTTATAAACATGTAGGAATTGAGCAGCGGCAATTTGCGACAAACCAATGGTGCTCACATAGCAAGTGTCACGGCCAAATGCCTTGTTCATCTCTTCATAAACACGCATCGGTTTCATTGGCGCTTCATCGAAATTGGTTTTACGCAGCATGGTCGATTTGCGTTCCTGACACTCGCTTGCCCAAGCATTTCGGTTCGGCAGTTTGCCTGCATCACGCCACTCTTGCGCCACTTCGACCATTAGTTCTAGTGCTGCTTTCGCATCTGAGACAATGCCTAAATCAGGGCAGAACACACGGCCGATTTGAGTCGGTTCAATGTCCACATGTACGAACTTGCGGCCTTCAGTGTAAACATCCACAGAACCGGTATGACGGTTAGCCCATCGGTTACCGACACCAAACACAAAGTCAGAGTTGAGCATGGTTTCGTTGCCGTAACGGTGAGAAGTTTGTAGCCCTACCATACCCGCCATTAAGTCATGATCATCCGGGATCGATCCCCAACCCATTAAGGTTGGAATCACAGGAACACCAGTGATCTCGGCAAACTGTTGCAACAATTCGGACGCGCCAGCATTAATCACGCCACCACCCGATACAATCAGCGGTTTTTCAGATTGAGACATCATGGTTAATGCTTTCTCAACCTGCACGCGGGTTGCTTGTGGCTTATAAGGTTCTAGCGGTTCATAGGTATCGATATCAAATTCAATTTCAGCCAGCTGAACATCAATCGGTAGATCAATCAGGATTGGCCCCGGACGACCCGAACGCATTAAATGAAAGGCTTTTTGAAATGCGCGTGGCACTTGTGCAGGTTCTAGCACCGTGGTTGCCCATTTAGTGACTGGTTTAGCGATAGATTCAATGTCGACCGCTTGGAAATCTTCTTTATGAAGACGAGCACGGGGCGCTTGGCCGGTGATGCATAGAATTGGAATCGAATCTGCAGTCGCAGAATAAAGGCCCGTGATCATGTCCGTTCCCGCAGGACCAGAAGTACCAATACACACACCTATATTGCCTTGATTGGTACGCGTATACCCTTCAGCCATATGGGATGCACCCTCTACGTGACGAGCTAAGACGTGGTCGATTCCTCCGAGCTTTTTCATAGCCGCATACATAGGGTTAATTGCTGCGCCGGGAACACCAAATGCGATGTCTACACCTTCACGTTTAAGCACCTCTACCGCTGCTTCAATCGCTTTCATAATTGCCATTCGAACCTCCAGTTAAGATTGTATACAATTAAACTAACTTTTGTGTACTATGAACCATCCTAGCTATTTATCAACCCCAAAATGAAACAATTTTGTTACATCAACCCATCACATTAAGTACGCACTCATCCTGAAAAGCTTACAATTCATTGCTTTACATAAAATATCTTTACGTAAAAATAAATTACAAAAAGACCAAATGATAAATAAATGTTAAATAACGTTTGCTTGTTTACAATTTCTACAATATAAATATCCTTAAAAAGAGCATTTTGTATACAAAGTGATATCGTATTGTTCAAAGGAGACAACAATGATGAATGACGTAAAAGAGAGAGAAGAAGTACAGTGTATGCAGGTACTCGGGAATATGGACAACTCCGAGTACAAAGAGATCTTGTCTAAAGATGCATTAAAATTCTTAGAAGCTCTCGTCAATAAGTTTGGAGATCGCCGTCATGCCCTGCTAAGTGACCGCGACACAAAACAAGCTCAATATGACGAGGGTGAGCTACCCAATTTCAGAAAAGACACCATTTCCATTCGTCAGAATAAAGAGTGGAAAGTGGCAACACCTCCAACAGAGCTACTGGATCGCCGCGTAGAGATCACCGGGCCTATCGAAAGAAAGATGGTGATCAACGCGCTAAACTCAGGCGCGAAAGTCTTCATGTGCTGCTTTGAAGATGCGTCTTCCCCGACTTGGGCCAATATGGTCGAAGGGCAAATCAACCTAAGAGACGCCAACCTTGGCACCATTAGCTACTTCGATGAGAAGAAGCAGAAGCGTTACCAATTAAACGACGATCCTGCACTGCTGATTGCCCGCCCACGTGGTATTCATTTACCTGAGCAGTCCATTCAATTCAACAATCAGCCTATCGGCGGTTGCTTGATGGACTTCGCCTTGTACTTTTTCCATAACTATCAGTCACGTGCAAAACAAGGCTTAGGTGTTTACTACTACATTCCCAAGCTTGAGAGCATGGAAGAAGCACAGTGGTGGGACGATATTTTCAGCTTCACCGAAAACTATTTCCACGTACCCAAAGGCACCATTCGTGCGACCGTGTTGATTGAAACTCTGCCAGCCGTATTCCAAATGGAAGAGATCTTATACGCCATGCGTGATCATATCGTAGCGATGAACTGTGGCCGTTGGGATTACATCTTCAGCTACATCAAAACGCTGAAAAACCATAAAGACCGCATCTTGCCAGACCGCCACGGGATCGGCATGGATCAAGAATTCCTCAACGCCTATAGCCAACTGTTGGTGCGCACTTGTCACGCTCGTGGCGCATTAGCAATGGGTGGGATGTCAGCCTTTATTCCAGCAAAAGACCCGCAAGAAATGGCACGTGTAACCGCCAAGGTTATCGAAGATAAACAAAGAGAATCTCAGAACGGACATGATGGCACATGGGTCGCACACCCTGCACTGGTTGATTTGGCAATGTCGATCTTTGATAAGCACTTAGATGGCAAAGTAAACCAAATGGATTTCCAAAGCCCAGAGCATGTGATCAATGCAGACTCGTTGCTAAAGCCTTGTGAGGGCAGTCGCGACGAAGTAGGAGTACGTAAGAATATACGCATCGCGCTTTATTACATCGAAGCTTGGATTCAAGGCTACGGCTGTGTGCCTATCTACGGCCTCATGGAAGATGCCGCGACTGCTGAGATCTCAAGAGCCAATATCTGGCAGTGGATCCACCACGGGGTAACACTCGATGATGGCCAAACCTTTACCAAATCACTATTCCACTCTTGGCTTTACCAAGAGCTAGACACGATAAAACATGAAGTCGGAGACTCGCGCTATACAGCAGGTCGATTTGAAGAGACAGCTGATCTTTTCTATCAACTTTCTACAGCCAAAGAGTTCGCTGCCTTCCTAACTTTACCCAGCTATGGGCTATTACAAGAGTCCAGTTAGGACTCTTGTACCGAGCTGAATCAGTCGATGATATTCACAACAAGCGTAATGATTGGCTGACTTAGCTTGGTACACGGCCCCTTGAAAAACTAGGAGATAACATGGGAAGTTTGACTCTACAACAAGCGTTAACCATCATTGATGGCACCTTAAAAGCAGGAAACAAGATCCACACAGAACCTTTGACGGTCGCCGTCTTAGACAGCGGTGGCAAGCTGATTTCTCTGCAACGTCAAGACGGCTCTAGCATGATGCGACCAGACATCGCGATTGCTAAAGCGTGGGGAGCACTCGCACTGGGTTGTTCCTCTAGAAAACTCGCCCAAGATGCTGATAATCGACCAGCATTTATCTCCGCCGTAAACGTACTCGCACACGGAAACATGGTGCCAGTTCCAGGGGGGCTACTGATTCGAGATAAGGATAAAACAGTACTTGGTGCGATTGGGGTCAGCGGTGACATCTCAGACATCGACGAAAGTTGCGCCATCAACGGCATTGGTTGTGCAGAACTGTTCAGTGACGAGATGCTGCAAGCTTAACTCGCCAATTCGCTGTACTTGAAGTTCTTAAACAAGCACAAAAAAACCGAAGCGATTAAGCTTCGGTTTTTATTGAATCTAAAGGAAGATCAGAAAAACTACTCGTACGCGCTCAACCATGTTTTCAGAAGTTGGTTGGTGTTCTTCTTCTGACTCGCAGACAATGATTTAACCAGTTTTTTCTGCATTTCGACATGTTCAGTCATCATTTGGTCAATCAGAATAAGACCATCTTTAGTTAACTGGACACTCACGCTGCGTCTGTCTTCTTTGCTGTGTTCACGACTGATCAGCCCTTTGGCTTCTAGCTTATCAAGGCGATTGGTCATCGCGCCAGATGTCAGCATCATGGATCCAATCAGTTCAGATGGCGTCAGTCGGTAAGGCTTCCCAGAACGTCGCAACGTCGCCAGCACATCAAACTCACCCAGCTTCATGTCGTATTTTTTATGAAGCTCGGCAACTTGCGTCTCCATATACTTGGCAATACGCATAATCCGACCCATCATTGCCATAGGCTCAGTTTCTAGTTCGGGCTTTTCCTTTGCCCATTGCTCTACTACGCGGTCGATAGCATCCATTTGCAATCTCGCTCCGTTGTTAGTCTGATTACTTCAAACTAGTTTAACATAAAGATACTTTACAACCACTAGTTCTCAGTATACAGTTCACACAATAGTTATCTTAACGTAAAGATATTTCAGATGAACATATTATTAGCAATGATCCCCGCGTTCTTTTGGGGAACAACCTATGCAGTGACGCAATTTACGCTACAGGAGTGGCCACCATTATTATTGGGTGCTTTGCGTGCGTTACCTGCTGGTTTGTTATTGCTAGCAGTAAAACCAACACTGCCTAAAAAAGGCGAGTGGCAAATCATTTTCACACTGGGCCTTATCAATATCGCGACTTTCTTTGGCTTGATCTTCGTGATGGCGCTAACGCTGCCTTCGGCAATCTCTGGCGTGGGTATGATCTCTGTGCCAGTGTTCGCGATGATCTTCCACTGGGTAGTGAAAAAACAGCGCCCGCATCTGATTCAAGCCCTTTCGGGTATTGGCTTGATCACCTTAGCGTGGATACTGTTTAACCCAAGCCAAATTGCTCTGAACCCAATCGGTTTAGGCGCAATGTTTGCCGCAATAATGTGTATTGTCATCGGCAGCAGCATTACCAAGTCACTGGGTAACCGCATGCACTGGTGGAAGGTATTAACGTGGCAGTTGATTCTGGGCGGTACGATTTTGTCTGTCGCGTCTGGCGTTCATGCATTCATCGACCCGCAGCCTTATGTTAATGCCGTGACTCATTTCGATACTCGTAATGCTATGGGACTCGTGTGGGTGATTGGCCTAAACACAGCGCTGGGTTACGGCATGTATGTGTGGTTGCTACAACGTATGTCGGTGGTTGATTTCACCTTCGGTGGAATCGCAAACCCAGTGGCTGGCATCGTGACAGGCATGGTGTTAATGGGTGAATCATTCACTGCAGTACAATACTCACTAATGACCGGCATGATAGTGATGTCACTGCTACCACAACTTATCCTTGCGGTAAGACAATTCAAACAAGTTAAGCCTGTTACGCAGTAGACGCAGCCTCTTAAACGTATTGTTCAAAAACGCGCCTCATTGAGGGCGCGTTTTTTGTTGCTACGCTAACAGCAATAACCCAACAGCCATACTCGTTGAGTTGACCATTCCTTAAGTTAAATTAAACCTCACAAAGAACAATTACTTTACTTTAACTATCTAAAGCGAATTTATTTTCTATGAAATAATCATACTAGAGATTTAATTTCCACAAAAAACTCAAATTAGAGATAAAAAGACAAAACTTTTCTCCGACTACCTTTCTATACTGTGCCACGTCATTAAGGCGCTACAAGCCTATGATTTAAAATAATTATTAATGAGTAGTCACCATGAATTCGAAGTCGCTAACTATTTTGCTTTTTGTCTCTGTTTGCTTAATTTGGGGAACCACTTGGTTCGCTATGGAAGTAGCATTGCATTCTATCCCACCTATTTTTGCTACTGCGTTGCGCTTTTTACTTGCAGCACCTCTGCTTGCAGTATTGGCGAAAGTCTTCAACCAACCACTGCTGTTCCCTAAAGGTAAGCGCCAATGGCTGCTTATTGTTGCGCTGATGTATTTCGCGATTCCGTTTACGTTGATGATCTATGGCGAGCAATACATCTCTTCAGGTTTAGCGTCGATCATCTTCGCCAACATGCCTGTGGTTGTGATGCTGATGTCTGGCTTATTCTTAGGTCTACGACTGGCGAAGCACCAGATATTCGGTTTGATTACTGCTGTTGTGAGCCTATGTTTAATCCTTGGCAACGAAATGCAGATGGGTGGCGATGACTACCTAATTGGCACGGTTTGCTTAGGCCTTGCTGTTGCGATTCACGCAGTTATGTATGTGCTGGTTCAAAAGCACTGCAAAGGTATTGAAGTACTAACCTACAACGCCGTACCGAGCCTGATTGCTGCTTTATTCTTATTCGCTGTTTCAGCTGTAGGTGAAAACGTGAATGTTGAATCCTTCACTGGGGATTCAATCTCAGCCGTGGTTTACCTAGGCTTTGTCGCGAGTGTTGGCGGCGTTGTGGCTTACTTCAAATTAGGACAGGTTTCGACCCCTTTCCAAGCGTCTATCTGCTTTTTGATTTTCCCGGTAGTAGCGCTGCTAATATCTTGTTACGTCAACGGTGAAGTTCTGTCTGAACAATCATTGTTTATGATGATCCCCCTGCTTTGCGGCATTTTACTCACCAAGGCACCAAAGGGAATTTTCAAGCTGCGTACCGAATTAAAAACCGTAAGAAACTGATCCGCGTGAAACCTATTTTGCGGATTAGATATACATATCCCACATAAACAAAAAGCTCCAATATCACTATTGGAGCTTTTTGCTTATGTCATAATATCGAGACCAACATTAGCGCCAGCTAAACATTCGCACTTCGTTGCCCTCTTCAGGTTTCTTCGGAATGTTTAAAGATAGCGCTAGAGAAACCACGGCCATCACTGCACCAATATAGAAAACCGTTGCAGGAGAAGACAACCAAATCACACCAAACACCACTGGAATAACGACCGCTGCAATATGATTGATGGTGAAAGAGACACCAGCGGTTGATGCCATGTCAGCCGGATCTGCAATTTTCTGAAAGTAAGTTTTGATCGCTAGTGCCAATGCAAAGAACAAATGATCGACCACGTAAAGTGCTGCCGCCCACTCTGCGTTTTGCACTAAGCCATAACCGACAAATACACCAATCAAACCGACATACTCGAAAATCAGCGCCTTACGCTCACCCACCACACCAATAAATCGACCAATACGTTTTGCGAACAAGAAGTTAAATAGGTAGTTGATTAAGAACAATAGCGTTATGTCAGCTGCCGAGTAACCGAATTTCTCTACCATCAGAAAGCCTGCAAACACGGTGAAGATTTGTCTTCTTGCACCACTCATAAACGTTAGTGCGTAGTAGAGCCAGTAACGCTTTCTCAATACCAGTTTCTTATTTTGTTGGGTCTTAGTCTGAAATTCAGGGAAACCAAAGGTCATCACCAAAACTAAAACCAAACCAATTCCGCCAGTGATGCCATACACCCAAGCAAAGTCGAGTTTGAGTTGCTCTAACATCACCCAAATAGAGCCATAAGTGATTAAAGATGCCAACGCGCCAACGGAGATCATCTTACCTAGCATCTCTGGCGCTTCTTCTTTACTCAACCATTGCAGTGACAAAGACTGCTTCAGCGTTTCAAAATAGTGAAAGCCCGTCGACATTAAAATGGTAGTCAGCAACAATCCAGTGAGTGAGGGGAACAGACCCGTAATCGCGGTGCCTACAGTGAGCATCGCCAGCGATATCAACATGAAGCGTTGTTCACGAATGAATGCCAACACAAACACTACGGTAAACGCTAAGAAACCCGGGATCTCACGCACACTTTGCAGCAAGCCAATATCCGCACCATCAAAGTTCGCCTTCTCAATCACGAAGTTATTAAGTAAAGCCATCCAGCTCGAAAACGCGATCGGTACAACAATCGAAAGCAATAATAAAAAGTTTTGCGGCGTTTTCCAACTCGCGGTTCTATCGAACATTTACGGACTCCTGTTCGTCTAATTGAGTGAGCACTCGTAAGGTCAACTGCTCAGTATAAGGGTTAATCTTCCAATGCTCTGGGCTCCAGCCTTTTACGAAACGTTGGAAATCGGCCCACGCCACGTAAAACATTGGTCGCCATGCTGCTTCTACCTCATCAAATGAAAGGTGTGGCTGATAGTACGCCAATGCCTCTTTCAAGTAGTGGAAGTAAGCATCTAGTACTTCTGATTCAAGCTCTGCGCAATCTTGTGGCCTAATCGCGCTGCTCATGAACAAGGCGACGTCTTTCATCGCACAGCCGTAACCCACATATTGGAAATCGACCGCAGCTGCTCGCTCGCTTTCAGAATCAAAACAAAAATTGGCGAGCTTGGCATCGCCATGTACCAAGGTTTGATATGGACATTCTTTTAGTAAACGGTCGATGTGCTTGGCTTGGTTCTTCAATGGTAAATCAGCCAAGGCATTGAGCTCATCAGGACGTGTATCTAGATGCCAATAAGTACCGACTTGCCACAATGATGACAACTGCTCTTGATTGATATTGATATGCTTTGCGTGAAAGTTAGCGAGCCATTTAAGGCAAGCATCGCGTTGTTTTTGCTCTTCTCGTGTGTAACTAGGTGCCTGATAGTCAGAAGCAGCAAGAACATCAAAATGAGAGGTTAACGGAAAACCTATATCCGCTAAGTCTTGCATCACAATCAGCCACTCATTCTCTTCTAGTTCACATTGCAGCCCAACAGGTACAGGGCAGCGCTCATCCCATTGTTGGGTGAATGACTGATACCAAGCTGTTTCCACTTGGTAAGAGTGTACCTTTCGTTGGTGAGAGAGTTTGGTATTCCAACCCTTTGGGTGTTCAGCTTTATCTGGCAACGCGACATGTTTAACAATCACACTCTTGAGTTCCGCACTGCTTTCTTGAGAAAAGACTAAGCGAACTAACTCGCCATATCCACCCCATAGGCGTTGAATCACTTGGACATCAAACCCTTCATGACAACCCAGCGAGGTCGCTATTTTTTGATAAAGCTCATTTTGATAAAACTCTTGTTGATAAAGCTCTGGCTGATTTTGACTTGAACCCGCTTCAGGTTGAGCTCGATTATTCGACGATATTGATTGAGACATATTACTCGTTGTTATGCTTTATCGGATAGAAGGTGTGACCACTGTGGCTGCCTATTCATGTAGTGAACCACATAGCTACAAACCGGCACAATTTTGAAGCCCGCTTGTTCAATTTCAGGCAATACCGACTCCATCATCACCTTCCCAAAGCCCTTGCCTTGCAGTTCATCAGGAATGCGTGTCGACGTGATATGTAGTACATCTCCGTCCTTTTGATACTTAACGACCGCGAACTGGTTGGGTTCTAACTCTACCGTGATCTGGTTCACTTCTTGATCCCATTTTACTGCCTGCATTCTCAACTCCTGCAAATAATGGATACGACAAACAATAAAAGTTTGAAGTATGAGTTCCTTGTAATAGACTAGCGCAAGTGCATATAAATAAAACTAAGTACTTACAAACACAGCAAATAATTCAGTGCAATCGGCTTAATATAAAATCAGAAATGATAAAAGGCACTCTATAAATCTATGTGAGTACGTCCACTAAATCTAGCACGTAATAACCCCTTGTTAGCAAGTTACCAGTATAACTAACAGACGCATGTTGGCGCATGGAGAACATATAATGAACGCACCCCTGAAGAAGCCTTTGGAGCATAATCAGGCACTTCAAGACCCTCGTAATCGCACCGTTTCCACTATCAATAGCACTGATGCACTGGCCATGATTGAGCACGGCAGTGAGCTGACATTAAATGTCTCGACTCCCGTTGGCACGAAGTTTCTCGCCACCACCAAGTTTATCGGAACGCACAGTGATAACTGTATTGTGGTTGAGGTTCCCGAGGTATCCAATGAAGATCTGAACTTTTTCTTTCAAGAAGGTTTTTGGATGACCGCTCGTGCGTATTCTCTACGAGGTGAAGGCGCGCTTATCCACTTTAGAAGCCAAATTCACCATAAGATTGGTGAACCCTTCCCTATTCTAGTGCTGTCTACACCAAGCACGATGCAAGTGACACAGCTACGTAAAGAAACACGCTATGAAGTGAATCTGGCTTCAAGAATCATCTTCAACGACCAGCGAGCAAACTGTGAGATACGAGATTTATCGAAAAGTGGTTGTCGTTTCGTTACCTCGCCGACCTCTCGTGCGATTCAGATTGCCGATCGAGTGTCTATTGAGATAACCCCTGAGAACTACAATGGCCCACTGATTCCGCCACTGCGAGGCATCGTCTGTAACCTACAGAAATCGACGCACTACGCTCGATATGGTGTTGAATTTGATGATATTGGCCGAGCTAACGCCAAACACTTGTTGGCAAAACTGAAGTTCGATGGCACCAAGCTTTGCTTACGAAATGGGTAACGCCTTTTAACACGCGACTTTCACCGAATACAGCAAGCTGACCAAATACAAATAGCTCACTGGTAAACCAAATCGTAACCAACAAAAAAGCCATCGACTCTAGAATCGATGGCTTTTGCGTTTTAGCTGTTTATCTGTTTGTTTATCTATCTATTTAGCAAATAGTTTGTATCTAGATATTCAAACTATTTGCGCAGTGCGTTCAGTTTAGCTTGGGCGATACCAAAGATAGTATCAATTGGATAGCTACCCTCATCACTTGCTTCACCAGCGGCTTTGCCTGTGAACAGCTCAATCGCCTCTGTTACATGGTCAATCGCCCAGATATTAAACTCGCCCTTTTCAACCGCTTTCACGATATCGCTGCGTAGCATCAGGTTGTGAACATTTGAACGCGGGATGATCACCCCTTGTTCGTTTGAACGCCCTTTGATTTCACACACATCAAAGAAACCTTCAATTTTCTCGTTCACACCACCAATAGGCTGAGACTCACCAAACTGGTTCATCGAGCCTGTAATCGCGATGTCTTGACGGTTTGGCTGCTTAGAAAACGCTGACACTACCGCACAGAACTCGGCCATACTCGCACTGTCACCATCGACGCCACCATACGATTGCTCGAAGGTGATGTTAGTGGTGAGCGGGACTTTGGCTGTCTTACCAAATACGGAAGAAAGGTAAGCCGACAAGATCATCACCCCTTTTGAGTGAATACTGCCACCTAGGTCTACGTTTCTTTCAATATCAATCACTTCACCATCACCGTAAGCGGTGGTTGCCGTGATTCGGTTCGGCGCACCAAACATATGATCCGTCGTGCTGAGTACAGACAGCGCATTCACTTGCCCAACCGCTTGACCATCAACATGGATTAGCGTTGTGCCGTTAGTGAAGGTTTCCATCACGCTGTCTTGCAGTCGTCCGACACGCATCTGTTGGTTAGATAACGCTTGGTCAACGTGCGTTGCACGAATCAGGTTCGATTTTGAGCCTCTCGCCACGTAGTTTGATTCACGAAGCAGATTAGCAATGTGAGCAGAGTGCAGAGACAATTTACCTTGGTCACCCGCCTGACGAGAGCTGTGCTCAATGATGCGAGCGATCGCTTTACGGTCACAATGCAGCATGTTGTTGTCGTGCACGATGCTCGAAATAAAGCGCGCGTAATGCATTTCAGAATCGGGAGTACGCTTCATCTCATCTTCAAAATCGGCCGTTACACGGAACAGTTCACCAAACTCTGCATCGTAGTGTTGCAGCAGTTGGTAAGTTCGGTAATCGCCAAACAGGATGATCTTAACATCCAATGGAATCGGTTCTGGATCAAGCGATACCGCCCCCGTTAAGGTCACCTCTTTTTCTAATGAAGTGAAGCTCAATTGACGTGAACGCAGTGCTCGTTTCAAGCCTTCCCAAACGTACGGCTGCTCAAGTACCTTCACCGCATCCATCAGTAATACGCCACCGTTGGCTCTGTGTAAGCTACCTGCGCGAATCAATGAGAAGTCAGTAAAGACAGTACCCTTGAACGTCGCCGTTTCTACATAGCCAAACAGAGAGTGATAATTTGGATTCTCTTCCACCACGATCGGCAGAGTCTCCTCCTTTTGGCTCACAATCACATTAACCTTGTAGCGACGCGGCATTTTCTTATCCAAAGAGGCCGTTGCAACTTCTGCTTGCTCCGTGCTCTCTTCTAAGAAGATGTCAGCGTTGTCGACAATGTCTTTACGCAGTGCCGTTAGGTACTTTTTGATGTCTGGATATTGGCTGTAATCCTTCTTCAATTGCTTGATGAAGTGCGTGATCACGTCTCGCGCCGTATCATCATTCAGTTTTTGAATTTTCTCAGTGTACGTTTCTTCAAGTTCCGTCAACTCACGAGAAATGGTTCGCAGACCGACTTCCAATCCATCAATGGTTTTATCGAACTGGTCTTGCTCTTCCGGCGAAAGCAGATCAAAGCTCTCTTCGGTATGAAGATCATCGCCATTCATTGCCACAAACTGGTAATCACCCTGAGTGGTGATCGTCAGGCTAATGCCCTTGTCTTTCGCTTCTTGGCTAATGCTTTCTAACGCGGCTTGTTGCTTAGCTGCTAATTGGTTTTTAAGCCTGTCAGCACGGCTAAAGTACATCTCGTTATCAAACGCTAGAGGCATACCTTTCAGCAGTTTACGCATCAATTTTTCAATATCTTGCTTTAAGCTGCTGCCAACGCCACGCGGCAATTTCAGTACCTTAGGTGTACGAATATCTTCAAAGTTCGCGATATAACACCAATCAAAAAGCTCCTGCACTTCTTGAGGGTGACGGTTCAGATAGCGCAAGATCATGGTGCGTTTACCCAGACCATTTCGCCCTATCGCATAAATGTTGTAACCCTTTTCCTTGATTGACATCGCGAACTCAACGGCTTTTTGTGCCCGTTCCTGCCCGACGATTTCGTCAATTGGAGCCAGTTCTTTGGTCGACTTACATGGTAGCTTATCTAAATCCGCTACCTGATACAGCTGTTCTGTATTGAGTCTTTGCATCGCCATCGCCGCCTCCTTAGTCCTTCATTACTTGGGTGTAGATAAAATCAGTGTAGATGTAATTTCCTACAAATTTAGTGACTTACGCTACACAGCTGTTCAACTGAACAAATAACACACAATTTAAGCCATTTTTAGGAATAGCTCGTCATTTAATTCACCAACTTAACATGTGAATGATTTTAATTTGCAATTGATAATAAATATCATTAACATTTTCTGATATTATAAATTGAGGATGTGGATATGGAAATTGAACGATGCTGGATGCACTACCTAAAAGCTGAACAGTTAATGGAACAAGGTCACTGGCCTGAAGCACAGCGCCTGTATGGTGATGTTCTAACCTCACTTCCTCATCACATCCAAGATGCAGCATACCAAAGCGATATTAAGCCTTGCCAATTTGCCTGCCTGCTTGCCGGGTTGAGAGACGCAAGTGTCGCTCAATCAGAGATACTCAACCGATTAGGTCAGCATCAACAAGCCTTCGATACCTTGAATCAATCTTACGCTCTGATGCAATTTATCTCTCTGGAGAACACTGAGCTGATTCAACGTACCTTTGGATTATTGGAAAAGCAGAGCGAAGGTTTGCTCAATCACCTGATCGCTTTTTGCAGCGCTCAGCGCAGTTCGCATTGGATGCTCGAACTAGAACAAATTCAACGTGCTCATCACCATTTTGGGCAACTTAAAACAACGTCAGAAGTTCAATCTTCACCTAATGTCTTAAATTGATAAGGATATATCATGTCGGACCGGGCTCTTCTTAAAGTCAATAACCTCTCCGTTAGCTTCAAAACCAACGATGGAATCGTTGATGCGGTGAAAAAGGTTAACTTTACCCTTAAATCCAGCGAAACCTTGGCCATTGTTGGTGAATCAGGTTCTGGTAAATCTGTCTCTTCCAACGCACTGATGCGTCTACTTCCAGACAACGCCATTATTGATCCGCAGTCTCAAATTGAGTTTGAAGGCGAGTCTGTTCTCGAAAAATCAGAGCGTGAAATGCAGTCGATTCGTGGCGACAGAATCGGCATGATCTTTCAAGAGCCGATGACATCTTTGAACCCATACCTGCGCGTCGGCATTCAAGTGGCAGAAGCTATTATGTGTCATCGTAAAGTGTCAAAGTCTCAAGCCAAACAGCGAGTGATTGAGCTGTTTAATCTTGTGCACTTGCCAATGCCAGAAAAGTCGTACACCAAGTACCCTCACGAATTTTCGGGTGGTCAGCTGCAACGCATCATGATCGCAATGGCGCTGATTAATGAACCGGATATCCTGATTGCTGACGAGCCTACAACTGCATTAGATGTAACGGTTCAAGCTGAAGTGCTTGCTCTTATCAAAGAGATCCAAGGCAAGATGGGAATGGCAATTTTGTTCATCACCCATGACTTAGGTGTGGTGAAACACTTTGCAGACCGCGTGCTAGTGATGTGTAAAGGTGAGCTCGTAGAAGAAGGGATGACTCAATCTTTGTTCGATAGTCCTAAACATGATTACACAAGAATGCTCATTAACTCGATTCCGAAAGGCGCTAAGGTTCCTGTTGAGGCGACAGCCCCAGAACTATTGTGTGCTGACGACATCCGAGTTCAGTTCTTGGTGAAATCACACTTTATCAAGAGTAAAAGCCAGTACTTCGAAGCCGTAAAAGGCATTTCGTTGAATCTTAAGCAAGGCGAAACGCTAGGCATTGTTGGTGAATCTGGTTCAGGTAAATCAACCCTTGGACGTGCATTAATCGGCTTGCTGCCGAGTACCGGACGTATTGTTTACAAAGGCCAAGACGTTAGCTTATTAAATGATAAAGAGCGTCACAAGCTCAAGAAAGATGTCCAAATGGTGTTCCAAGATCCTTATGGTTCTTTATCACCACGCATGACAGTTGGGGAAATCATCACCGAAGGCTTAACGGTGCATCAACCTCATCTATCCAAGCAAGAACGTTTAGAAAGAGCGCGCAAAGCATTGATTGAAGTTCGCTTAGAGCCGAATTCAATAAACCGTTATCCACATGAGTTCTCTGGCGGGCAAAGACAACGTATCGCGATTGCTCGCGCACTGATTCTAGAGCCCTCTTTCATTTTGCTGGATGAACCGACTTCAGCACTCGATCGCTCAGTACAACTGACCGTGATTGACCTGCTGAAAGACATTCAAGCCAAGCACAATATCGGCTTCCTGTTCATCAGCCACGATCTCTCGGTAGTGAAAGTACTGTCGGATCGCGTACTGGTGATGCAGAAGGGCGAAGTAATGGAAGAAGGGTCTGCAGAAGAGATTTTCAATGCGCCGAAAAACAACTACACCAAGAAATTAATCGCTGCGTCATTCGACTTAGAAGATAAATCGAAAAAAAATGCCGCATAAAGGGAACTAATCAACATTAACAGCGTCTTATAATTACATTCTGAATAATCTCCTAATGGATTGAAATCTAGAATGGATATAGCAAAACTGGTTTGGCCGCCAAAAGAGAAATGTCGCATGGATGCGACATTTTTCGTTTCTGGCGTATATGAAAAATCAACTCAGTGATTCGCGCCAGTGATTCGAACCAGTGATTATGAAGGTTTGCTAAAATTAACGGACTTTAAACAGAGTTCGCTGGTAGTCGTCATAGTCGAAGAGCGGCTTAGTTCAACTCGTTTTTGGACAAAAGTGTTTTAGTAACATTGTTAACCTAGCAATCAATAAGTTAGCTAAAAAGCCACAAAGATGACTAAGTTCATCAATTGAATTCCTCTACTCTGGAGCACCTATCATTGTGTTGTTAAGTTGACGTTCTATTTTTCTGCACCTACGACGTCTTTTTACTTAACTCATCATCTACCGGGTTATAGAGTTCACCGGCCAACACTTTCTCACGTTCAGTCTTTTTTATTCTTTGCTTTTATGAAAGCGCTCGAAGTCATAATATTAATGATTTTACTTTTTGGTCAAAAACGAGCTATTGACATTTTTTGCAATAGCTCGCTTGATTTTAAGCGGGGTATTTAAGGCTTTCCCCTCGACTCGCTATAATGTCCTTATACCAATGGAAAGAAGCTTTTTTCTTTCTGTCTAGGTTGTTTTGATGGTCTACATAAATGAAGCCATATTGCTTTTTATAGCCATTCAGCCAACTGAGTAAGTCAATTGCAGACCATGCATAATAACCTTGAATGTTCACACCTTCATCAATGGCTTTTTTTACAGCCACTAAATGGTCATTAATGAAGTTAATTCGAGGAATGTCGCATATCTCTCCCTCAATGATTGGGTCTTCATCACCGAGGCCATTTTCAGTGATGTACATAGTGACATCACCATAATAGTCTTTGAGTAGTCTCAAACCATCAACAAAGCCTTCCGGTGAAATCTCCCAACCCCACTTGGTGTAACGCTTATCTTTCATTGATACGCTGCGGTATTCACCATCAAAGCTTGGGTTGCCAGGAGCACCTGTGGCATTTTCTCGTGAATGCTCAACGTGTTCTGCTTGGCCTAGAATTCTTTCTACTCGTACGGGTTGATAGTAGTTCAAACCAATAAAATCGTTGAGTGGAGCAGCTTGGGTTAATGCGAGTCTTTCTTCCTCAAGTATTTCAGGCATCCAGCCACGCTCTTCAAGAATCTTCAAAACATAGTCAGGGTAGTGACCTTTCAAGATAGGGTCATAGTACCAGTTGATGCCGAATTGATTTGCGTGACGCTCTGCCCATTTGTTGTCGATGCTATCGTCCACTGAAAAAGCAGGAGAGAATACGTGGCTTAAGCCGATATCACCATATTGATTTAGCTCTTTGTATGCGAGTACTGCTTTCGCATGTGCTGAAAATACATTATGAGTGGCTTGAAAGTAGAGCTTAGGCTCATCCTTAATACCTGGTGGATGGGCGCCAGCAAGGTAACCATGACCACAGAAAACAACGGTTTCATTGAAGGTTATGAAGTGTTTAACACGGTCCCCAAATGCTTCAAAACAAACTTTGGCATAGTTAACAAACGCATCAATGGTTGCTTTATTCGTCCAGCCGCCTTGTTTCTCTAGCTCCAATGGTAAATCCCAATGGTATAAAGTCACAAATGGTACAATGCCGTAATGTAAGCATTCATCAATAATGTTGTTGTAGAAATCGATGCCTTTTTGATTCACCTCACCAGTACCGTTAGGAATAATTCGAGGCCAAGCGATAGAAAAACGGTATGACTCTAGCCCCATTTCTGCCATGAGTCTAATGTCTTCTTTATAACGGTGGTAGTGATCTACAGCTAATTCACCCGTTGTATTTTCAAAGGTTTTGCCTGAGATTTTAACGAATTCATCCCAGTTACTCGGGCCCTTACCGTCTTTATCGATTGCGCCTTCTATTTGATAAGCGGCAGTGGCTGCGCCAAACAGAAAACTGTTGGAGAATTTCATAGTCTTTTCCTAGTTTAATTGAATGCTTGGAGCGTAGGCTCCAAGCATTCAGACTGGTTATGCAGTGTGTTTAGAGATAAGAGCGTTGTACCAATGGAAGCTTGCCTTTTTAGAACGTTTCATCTCTTTTAGGTCAAACTCTTCACGGTCAACATGAATAAAACCATAACGTTTAGCACAACCTTGGTGAGTACTGACTAGGTCAATTGCAGACCAAGGACTGTAACCGAAGACCTCAACACCATCAGTGATAGCAAGCTGAACTTGGTCAATATGTTGCTGTAGATATTCGATGCGGTAGCTATCATCAATTGAACCGTCAGCTTCGACGGTATCAAAAGCACCTAGACCGTTCTCAGTCACAATAAGAGGTAGAGCATAACGCTCGTAAATTTCACGCATTGTGGTACGGAAACCAACAGGGTCAATCTCCCAACCAAACTCGTTTTTCACTAGGTTCGGGTTCTCAGTACCACGGTAAGCACCGACTTCACCAATCGTGATTTGTTGGTCGCCCGTTGAGTTGATGTCGCTCTCATCACCAGTACTTTCAGCAACGGTTTGCGAGTTGTAGTAGTTAAAGGCGATAAAGTCAGGCTTAGCTTGAGCCATAATGTCCATATCGCCGTCTGCAATCTCTGGTGTTGCATCACGTTCTTTTAAGAATCGCATCGCTGTTGGGTTGTAGCGACCATAAACTGCCATATCTAGGTATAGCCAGTTACGAATTGCCGAGAACGTGTTCGCTGCAAGAACATCTTCTGGTTTTGAAGATGCAGGGTAAATCGTTGAAATATTTGGCGCAGGACCAATTTTAGCTTGAGGAAGCATATCGTGACAAAGTACCATTGCTTTGGCTTGTGCTAGCAACATGTGGTGGTTTTGTTGGTATAGATCTTTCACCGGGTTCTCACCGCTAACACTCTTGGTACCAATGGCATCACCGTGCAAGATCATCATATTTTGTTCATTAATTGTTAGCCAGTACTTAACACGGTCACCGTACAGCTCGAATAGTGTTTTAGAGTACAGTGCAAACGCATCAACAGTGTCACGATTTGACCACCCGCCTTTTTGTTGTAAAGCGTATGGTAAATCAAAGTGATAAATCGTTAGGATAGGCTCAATATTGTGCTTGATCAGTTCGTCGATTAAGTTGCTGTAAAACTCCACGCCTTTCTGGTTAATTTCACCGTCACCATTAGGGAAGATACGCGTCCAAGCCACAGAGAAGCGGTATGCTTTCAAGCCTAGCTCTGCAAATAGTGTTACGTCTTCTTTGTAGTGGTGGTAGTGGTCACTGGTAACTTTAAAATCTGTTGTACCCTCGACAATTGGAGCCATATCGATAACTGATGGTCCTTTACCGTCTTCGTTCCAAGCGCCTTCAACTTGGTAAGCTGAGGTTGACGCGCCCCAAAAGAAATCGGTAGGGAAAGGAGTTAGATTCTTAGGTTTCATGTTTATCTCTTTATTTTAATCTGTTGTTATTTTATTGAATTTTACGGTGTAGGTTGATTAGCTCTTCAATCAACTCACGAGCAAGCATTGCAGTCATAATGTGGTCTTGAGCGTGAACCATGATTAGGTTCACTGGCACTTTTCCTTCACCTTCATCCATTCCAATGAGCTCAGTTTGAACCTTGTGAGCACGCTTTGATGCCTCAGTAGATTGTGTTAGTAATGAGTCAACTTCTGCCCATTCACCTTTCTTTGCATTCTGTAGCGCTTGCATTGCTAGGCTTTTTGACTCGCCAGCATTGATGATCAATTCCATTACGGTTGATTCTAGTTCCATGTGGATATCCTCAATATTTTTGATGAATAGAGTGGTAGTACCCACTCTATTGAGTTGGATGAATGTTACGCGAAGCTTTGTTCACTAGATTTGTTATCTTGAGTAGAATTTGTGTCTTGAGGCTGCTCTTCTGCAAGCAACTGTTTTTCGTAAATTTTGAAGAATGGGTAGTAAACAACCAGATTTACACCAATTAGAATGAACACCAATACAGCATTGTTTAGCTGCCATCCAGCTCCCCAAGCTGCACCTATTGGTGCTGGTGCCGTCCAAGGAACCAGTGAAACCATTTTGCCAATCCAGTCCATACTCGTCGCGAAGTAAGCGATGATAGCGTTGATCATTGGAGCGCCGACAAATGGAATGAACATAATAGGGTTCATAACGATTGGTGAACCAAAGATTACAGGTTCATTGATGTTGAACATTGCAGGAACTACACCAAGACGACCGATTGTTTTAAGGTGAGCAGATTTACTTCTCAGGTAAAGTAGAACTAATGAGAATGTTGCACCAGAGCCGCCTAATACAATAAAGAACGACCAGAATGGTTCAATAAACACTTGAGGCAGTTCCATTCCTGCAGCAAGAGCTTCTTGGTTTACACCTAGGTTGTAAAGCCAGAAGGGTGCCATGATGCCAGAAACGATTGCTGAACCATGAATACCAGCAAACCATAGAGTATGTGCAACAAGTACAGCAAGTAAAATCGCCGGCAATGTGTCAGATGCTGATACCAATGGCTGGAATAGAGCCATAATTGCACCTGGAATTAGCATATCGAAATTGTTTTGAATTAGAAGGTTTAGTGGATAAATCGTAACTATCACGATCATTGTTGGGATCAGCAGGTTAAATGACTGACGAATTTTATCAGGCACCTGCTCCGGCATTTTAATGCCAATATTATGAACTTTTAAGAAACGAGTCAGTTCAGTAACAAAGATCGCAACAATGATTGCAGTAAAGATACCAGTGCCACCAAGGTACGTTGCAGACAGAGCACCATCTTTCATCGGTGCTGCTATCAAAAGAAATGACATCAATGAAAGCATTGCCGTTGGTAGGGCATCTAACTTGTAGCTATTTGCTAGGTTATACGCGATACAAGCAGAGATATAACATGACATAATCCCCATACTCATATTAAAAGGGGTCATGATTTCATCAAAATAGGTGGATGACATTGAAATCCACCATTGACCTAAGGCAAACGCGGTATCTTCCGAAAAAGGAGGAAAAGCAAACACAAGCAAGAAAGAACCCACGATCATGAAGGGCATTGCGCCAATGAAGCCGTCACGAATTGCACACACGTGCTTTTGAGTTGCCAGTCGGCCTGCTATCGGTGTTAAGGTGTTTTCTAGAAAATCGAATAATGCTTTCATCGTGATATCCCTCTTATTGATTTAGCATTGTGATTGCATCGTTAAGGATTTTTTCGCCTTTCATCATGCCGTAATCCATTTGATTCATTACAGAAATTGGTTTGTTAGCAGCATCAGCAATCTCTTTGAAATCATTGAGTTTGTATTTAATTTGTGGACCTAGTAAAACGCAATCGAAGTTTGGAAGGTTCGACTCGAATTCATCTAATCCCACAGCTTCAATATGCGCTTCAATCCCTTTCGCTGCCGCAGATTGCTTCATTTTGTTTACGACCATGCTAGTAGACATACCAGCAGCACAGCACAATAAAATGTTGATCATGATTTAGTTCCTTTTCTTATTAATTTATCACTTAATCTAGTAAGCGTTGTAGAGTACGAGAAAAATGTAACCGGTTACAGAAACCGGTTACAGAAACCGGTTACAGAAACCGGTTTCACTTGTGTGAGAAATGTCATAAAATATCGTTACTCAATGCTACAATTGATGACGGGCATCACATTAGGTAAGAAATCGGGTTCGAATTTAGGGGTTACTATGTTCTAGTAGACAGTAAGATAACTTTATTTTTTGATAATTGGTCCATATAAACAATAACTTATAATAATATCCAAACGTAACGTGGGTAAGTGATGAAAGGAATAGAATGAGTACCATTGTTGATGTCAGCAAACTTGCTGGAGTCTCCAAAGCAACAGTCTCGCGTGTGATCAACGGCACAGGTCAGGTTAAACAATCGACAAAAGATAGTGTCTTCGCCGCGATGGAACAGTTGGGTTACCGTCCAAACCGGACCGCTCAAGCTTTAGCGACAAATAAAACTGATACAGTGGCATTGGTACTGTCTAACTATGACAGTACTAGGTGGGGTGTACTATTACAGCAAATCTCAATTCAACTTCAATCAGAAGGCAAAACACTAACAGTAATCGATGGTAAGAATGACCCTCAACATGAATATGAAGTAATTAGACAACTAGAAGGGCAATTTGATGCCATTTTGCTTTATAGCCGAACCCTATCTGATGAGCATATACAAACGTTAGAATCACAACTGTCCGTGCCTTTTGTTGTGTTAAACCGTGCCTCTATGGCAGGGAATTACCATTCAGTATCCATTGATCAATCTAGTCTTATCGTGACCGCAATGGAACATTTGATTTCATGCGGTCATAAGAGCATCGCATGCATAACTGGTCCAATAGACAACCCAACAGGAAAAGCTCGTATCGAAGGTTATAAGCGAGCTTTAGAATCATCTAGATTGCCTTATAATCCATCTTTAGTGTTATCCGGTGATTACCATATAAGAAGTGGATATGATCTGTGTACCAACCTCTTGAAGTTAAATGTGAAGTTTACGGCGATTCTCGCATTTAACGATAATATGGCTTTAGGAGCGATTAAAGCTTTGTCAGAAGAAGGGGTTCACGTTCCAAGTCAAGTATCTGTTATTGGTATAGATAATGATCCTTTTGGTGAGTTTTCAACCCCAGAATTAACGACCATAGACTTACCGATTGAACTCATGGCACAGAATGCTGTTAAGTTAGCGCTAAAGCTACGTGATGAAGCTGTTCCATATGAACCGAAAATCTTAAATGGAAATTTAATAAGTCGAAATTCAGTGACCCCATTCCATGCGAATAAGTCTTGGTTAAGTTTCTAAAACCCTGAGGTGTGTGATTCATACAAAGCTCTCCTCGGAAAACAGCCCCAAAACGAACCATTAAAGATGGCTGACTCGTCAGTCCTTTTTCCATTGTTGTAGCAAACTTTGGGGCAAAAGTGTTTTAGCTTACCTGCCCCGTATTGAACAATATGAACGCGCAAATATAAGCGGTGAGATCGATAGCTTTACTCAGCGGTATTCCTGCACCATGGTTCGCATTGACATCAGTACGAATCATCACAGGCGCACCACCTTGATGCTTGTCTTGAAATTAACGATACAAAGATTTGGTCGACTCTCTCACAATTAAATCAATCGGAGGCAACCTTGCTTCATGTCGCTCGCCAGATAACAAGTTCAAGATCGACTGAGCACACACTTCACCAATCTCTTCAATTGGCTGCCTTAATGTTGTTAACGCGGGTGTGAAATACTTCGACGTTGGTAAGTCATCAAACCCAATCAATGACACATCTTCTGGCACTTTATAACCGTGATCGTGTAGCGCCTTAATCGCCCCGTAAGCGGTTTGGTCGTTAGCAGTAAACAAGGCGGAGAAGTGAACCCTAGATTCTAACTCTTGAATTCGTTTTTCTAATGCTTCGATATCAGTATCAGCAGCAAAAGAAGAGAGTGAAGCAAGCGATGCCGCCACTGCGACCGTTATTGGCAAAAGCTTAAATTTTTGCATTGTATTTCCCTATTATTTTTTTGAGTTTTCATCGAACAGGGAAATATTAAGCAATGAAAGAGTTGAAAAGTTGGTCGCTGTTCACACTGATAAATCAGCTTAAATGCCATGAAACTTTTAGAAAATCCATGACTAAAACTACTGACTTTAGATCAACAGGTTATAGTGAAAAATGCGTAAAATATCAGCTTGAAATCGCTTTCATTTCATCAGTAATGGTGGCGGCTATCACGGAAAAGGGTGTCGAAAAGCAAAGAGAACGAGGTGTGAACTTGATTGGTTTTCATATATATGAAAAGCCTCAAAATCTAAGGCAGATTGAAGTGACCCCGTAAAGTTGGACATTTCTGTTAAGCGGCTTTCAAGGCCTGAGTTCGATATTCTATCGGAGTCAGGCCTTTTAGTTTCACTTTTATACGTTTGGTATTGTAGTACTCGATGTATTCTTGAATTTGCTCTATCAGAGCATCTGCATCTTCAAAGCTTTGGTTGTGATACATCTCTGTTTTGAGTAAAGCAAAAAAGTTTTCAGCAACCGCATTATCCAAGCAGTTACCTTTTCTCGACATGCTTTGCGTTAACCCACTCTCCGCTACCTTTTTCTGATACTGTCGATGGCGATATTGCCAACCTTGATCGCTGTGTATAATTGGCTTTGAGTTGGGTTTCAGCTTTGATATAGCCTCCGTCAGCATATCCGTGACAAGCGGCAAGCAGGCATTTTTGGCCACTCTATAAGCAACCACCTCCTGAGTAAACAAGTCGACAACGGGAGATAAGTATACTTTCTGTTCTTTGACTTTGAACTCCGTGACATCAGTTACCCACTTTTCATCGGGTTGAGTCGTACTAAAATCTCTTTCAAGCACGTTGGGAGCTTCTTTTCCTGACTCTCCTCGGTATGAACGATACTTTTTAATCCTGACCGTCGATTTAAGGTTGAGCTGAGCCATAAGCCTTTGAACCGTTTTATGATTAAGCACGAACCCCTGATTTTTTAGTTCCAAGTGAATACGGCGGTAGCCGTATCGCCCCTTATGTTCATGATAAATTGACTTTATCAACCGCAGCTCACGTTCGTAGCTATTTGGGCGCTTGCTCGTTTGAGCCTGATAATAAAAGACACTTTTTGCCAGCTGTAGAGTGTGCAGTAAGTGCTTTAACGGGTACTTGCCTTTAAGAGTTAGAGCTATGACCGCTTTTTCTTTGTTCGACGGTTTTTTTCCTGCTCCAACTCTTCCAACTTTTTTAGAACGGCATTCTCGGTTCGTAAGTAGACCAACTCCTCTTTTAGCTCCTCAAGCGTCATTTCATTATCAGGCTTAGTGGTACGTTGAGGTTGCTGTTTCATTGAGGGTCTTCCTTTCTGGCGCATTTCGAGCCCCTTGATACCGAGCTCATTAAATCGTTTGAGCCAGACAGAGAGTATTCCAGGGGATGAGAGGTTTAATACAGCGCTAGTGTGCGTGAGAGACCATTCATTCGTCCACATTAAATTCAATGCTTTTCGTTTTGTTTGAGCAGTCGCGGCATGCTTAGTTGGTAAAAATGAATCAGTACCATGGATGGCAAAGACTTGAGCCCAATACCGTATCTGCCTTGAAGAAATTGAATATTGTTTTGCTAAGTAGAGAGATGACGTGCCATCTAAGTATTGCTTAGCAATGATACATTTTAGCTCTCGGCTATATTTGGACATAAAAAGACCCCCAATAATTGGTGTCCAACTATTGGGGGTCAGTTCAGATTTTGAGGCTTTTTGGTCTGAGTTAAATACCCAGTTATCTAAAATCAAGTATTCGCTAAAGTGAATCTAGGGACTCAATCCCCATATTGAACAAGGTAAATGCGTAGATATCTGCAGTGAAATCGATCGCTTTACTCAATGGCATTCCAGCACCATGCCCTGCATTTACGTCAATACGAATCATCACGGGCGCACTACCTTCATGCTTATCTTGCAGCTCTGAGATGAACTTATAAGAGTGAGCCGGTACTACGCGGTCATCGTGATCAGCGGTCGTCACCAATGTTGCTGGATAATCCGTGCCACGCACCACATTATGAACCGGAGAATAGCCAAGCAGATATTCGAACATCTCTCTGTTCTGCGCGGATGTGCCATAGTCGTACGCCCACCCTTCGCCAGACGTGAATGTGTGGTAACGCAACATGTCCAACACCCCAACAGCAGGCAGAGCCACTTGGAACAGCTCAGGCTTTTGTGTCATACAAGCTCCTACCAGCAAGCCTCCGTTAGAACCGCCGCGAATCGCCAACTTATCGCTACTGGTGTAGTTTTCTTCAATTAAGAACTCGGCAGCAGCAATGAAGTCGTCAAAGACATTCTGCTTTTTCTGCTGAGTTCCCGCTTTGTGCCACGCCTTACCATACTCACCACCGCCACGCAGGTTCGGCACTGCATACACACCACCCAGTTCCAGCCAACTACCCACCGTTCCCGAGAAGGAAGGGGTTAGGCTAACGTTAAAGCCACTATAGGCGTACAACATGGTTGGATTATTACCATCTAACACTAATCCCTTCTTATAAGAGATAAGCATCGGAACCTTGGTGCCATCCTTCGAGGTATAGAAGACTTGTTTAGACTCAAATTGATCCGACTCAAACGGAGACTCAGAGCGTTGGTAGATTTCAGAGCTTCCAGATTCAACATCAAAAGAGAAAATCGTTGGCGGCGTTACATAGTTGGTAAAGGTGTAATGAAGCTGGGTTTGCTCGTTTTTTCCACCTAAGCCGCTGGCCGTTCCGAGACCAGGTAAGTGGATTTCACGAACCAGATTGCCTTGGTAATCCAGCTGCTCAATCTTAGACACCACATCGACCATGTAATGAGCAAACAAGTAACCACCGCCCGTGCTGATATCTAACGGCTGTGGCTTTTCAGGAATGATATCGAGCCACTGTTGACTGCGAGTATCAAAGCTCACCACCTTGCCATTAGGCGTATCGAGATTGGTGTATAAAATGAAGGTCTCATCTTGGTTATCGATGAGGTACGTATCGCTATCCACATGATCAATCAGCGTGTTCAGCGATTGTTCTGGTGAATTTAAATCGATATAGAACAGCCTGTTACCCGATGTCGACTCTCGACCTAGAATGATCAAGTAACGGTCGTCTTCGGTGGTGTAACCCGACACATAGCGGTGCTGCTCGGCATTATTCTCACCAAAAACCACTTTGTCGCTAGCTTGTTCTGTACCCAACTCATGGAAGTAAAGTTTGTGCTGTTCGGTACGTGCAGAAAGCTGGCTACCGTCTGGCTTATCGTAACTAGAGTAATAAAAGCCACGATTACCCAACCAAGAAATGCCGGTAAATTTAGCGTCTGTGATTTCGGCTTCAAGCTGCTGTTTAGTCTCGGTATCAATCACAAAGATCTTACGCCAGTCGCTACCACCCTCTGAAATACTGTACGCCACTAGGCTGTAATCTTTAGAAAACGACACCGAACCCAGTGATGTAGTGCCATCTTCCGAGAAGGTATTCGGATCTAGGAAAATTTCTTCTTGTTGCCCTTCTTTCTGACGATAGAGAATACTGTGATTCTGCAAGCCATCGTTCTTGTAGAAGTAGGTGTAATCTCCTCGTACAAACGGCTGCGAGCTCTTTTTGTAGTCTTGCGCTTTTGCTAATCGCTCTCGCAGTTCTGCGCGATACGGAATTTGAGCAAGGTAACTGAACGTGACTTCATTTTGGCTCGCCACCCACTGCGCGGTTTCGTCGCTTCTGTCGTCTTCTAACCAGCGATAAGGGTCTTCAACTATGTGATCAAAATAGTCATCGCTGACGATCTGTTTGTTGGTGACTGGATATTGATACTCTTTTAAATAGCTCATCGTGATCCTTATTAAAAATAATGTGAAATCGTCAGGTAACGTGTTCTGATGTGTTCAATCAATAACTTAATCTTGTTCGGTGGCTGGCGCGTAAAGGGGTACACCGCATAAATACCGAGCTTCTTGCCGACTAAATCAGGGAAGATGTCCACCAGCTGACCATTGCGAATATCGTGATACACCAGACAACGTGGCACGTACGCAACACCATGACCGCCCAACGCCGCCTTTCTTAATGCCGTCGCGTTATCGGTAGAAAAAGATCCAGAGACGCGCACTATGTATTTATCATTATCAGTAAAGCCATCTTTACTATGCAGAAATTGCCACTCACTGGCACCCGTTGTTTGATAAGCGTATTGCAGACAATTGTGCTCAACCAAATCCTTGGGCTGCATCGGCTTACCATTCTTGGCGATATAAGACGGCGAGGCACATACCACCCATTGTGAATCCAATATATGACGGGCAATTAAGCTGGAGTCTTCCAAGTAACCGGTTCGAATCACTAAGTCGAGGCCATCATCAACCAGATCCACAAAGCGATTGTTAAGAGACATATCGACCGTTAAACCTGGGTGCATATTACAAAACTCGGCAACAGCATCTGCCAGAATCAAATCTCCGGAGATAGTAGGCACTGACATTTTGATATGACCACTAACATTTTCACCAAAGCCTGAAACTGCGTCCATAGCCTCTTGAGCCGCCTGCTTCACATTTTTGGCTCCGTGTAACATTGCCTTACCCGCCTCGGTAAGCGTCAATTTACGCGTGGTTCGATATAATAGCTGCACGCCAATCTCTTCTTCCAAACGCGCAATTCTCTTACTAACTACCGAATTTGTAAGGTTATTTTGCTCTGCTACCTTACTAAAACTGCCCAGCTCTACTACCTGTGAAAACAGGATCAAATCGTCTGCTCGCATTTGATTATGCCAATTTTGGAATTAATTATTTTCATTATTTCCCTATATCAATAAAAAATAAAGGGGTAAATTCACGCCAAATTAACAAAACAATTACAAAAACAGCTTTTGCAATCACATCGGTTACAAATAAAGCGACTCTAATTACAACAATTGAATCCTCGAGATTCAGATTACACCTACAAAACTAATGACGTGTTATTCACTTCAAACATGAACGTTTGAAAACAAGTACGAGGAAGTACCCATGAGTGAAACTCTACTAGCATTATTGGCCTTTTCGCCAATAGTTGTTGCAGCGATTCTGCTGGTTGGCCTTAACTGGCCTGCAAAAAAAGCGATGCCAGTGGCATTTGCATTAACCGTTGCTATCGCCCTATTCGCATGGGATATGTCTAGCACTCGCGTGCTGGCTTCAGTATTCCAAGGCTTCAGCATTACCGTGTCGGTTCTCTGGATTGTGTTTGGCGCCATCTTCTTATTAAACACTTTGAAACACACCGGAGCTATCACCACCATCCGCAACGGCTTTACTGACATATCAGCAGACCGTCGTGTGCAAGCGATCATCATCGCTTGGTGTTTTGGTTCATTCATTGAAGGTGCATCCGGCTTCGGCACACCGGCAGCCATCGCTGCACCACTATTGGTTGCTATCGGCTTCCCAGCATTAGCTGCGGTACTGATGGGCATGATGATTCAATCTACGCCGGTATCGTTCGGCGCGGTTGGTACACCTATCATCGTTGGTGTGAACAAAGGTTTAGATACGCACAACATCGGTGAAAGCCTAATTGCCAATGGTTCAACATGGGATGCTTACCTACAACAGATTACATCAAGTGTTGCAATCATCCACGCCTGCGTTGGTGTGATGATTCCTGTATTGATGGCGATGATGCTGACTCGCTTCTTCGGTAAGAACAAAAGCTGGACTGAAGGTCTTGATATCCTGCCGTTCGCACTGTTCGCAGGTGCTGCTTTCACTATTCCTTACGCACTAACAGGTGTTTTCCTCGGTGCTGAGTTCCCATCGCTGATTGGTGGTTTGGTTGGCCTTGCTATTGTTGTAACAGCAGCAAAACGCGGCTTCCTAGTACCTAAATCAAAATGGGACTTTGAAAGCGAAGACAAGTGGCCAGCAGAATGGCTAGGTTCTTTGAAAATCGATCTAGATGACACTCATTCAAACAGTAAGCAAGGTCATAAGAAAATGAGTATGGCGATGGCATGGGCACCTTACGTGCTGCTCGCTGTCACTCTCGTTGCTAGCCGTGTGAGCCCTGAGTTCAAAGGCCTACTTAAGAGCGTTAGCCTTTCTTTCAGCAACATCCTTGGCGAGACAGGCGTAAGCACAGCGATTCAGCCTCTGTATCTACCTGGCGGTATCTTGGTCTTCGTCGCACTGGTTGCTGTTCTAATGCAATCTCGTAGTGCAACTCCACTATCCAAAGCGTTTGGGGAATCAAGCAAGACTCTGATTGGCGCAGGCTTTGTACTGGTGTTCACCATCCCAATGGTACGTATCTTCATTAACTCTGGTGTGAACGGCGCTGATTTAGCAAGTATGCCAGTAACCACTGCAAACTTTGCAGCTGACCTAGTCGGCGGCGCATTCCCAGCGTTAAGTGCCACGGTGGGTGCGTTAGGTGCCTTCATTGCAGGTTCGAACACCGTTTCAAACATGATGTTCAGCCAGTTCCAATTCGAAGTAGCACAAACTCTGTCTATCTCTAGTGCAGTGGTTGTTGCTCTACAAGCGGTGGGTGCAGCAGCAGGTAACATGATTGCGATTCACAACGTGGTAGCCGCATCGGCGACCGTAGGCTTGCTAGGACGCGAAGGCGCAACACTACGTAAGACAATCATCCCAACATTCTACTACTTGGTGATGACAGGAATCATCGGCCTAGTGGTTATCTACGGCTTCAAAATGACAGACGCACTTATGTAAACCATAAGTCGTTACAAAAGCACTTGGCGTTAATACTCAATTCCCCGACTGCAACACCGTCTAATAAGACAGTTGATGAGTTTCGGAATGGATACTAAAACACATCAACACCCCGGGTATTAACGCCATTCTATTGCTTAACTGTTTCACTGTTTATTTGCTTCACAGGTTAATTGCTTCATAGATTAATTGCTTCACTGGTTATTTTATTTATCGATGAGTTGCTTCACCGATTAAGAAACAACAAACGCTTACTTTTCAAGAATTAAAGCAGCCCAAGCCAAGCTCTCAGAGAAGGGCAACATCCCAAGAATTTAGGACTGAAATTATGATCATATCCGCATCGACTGATTACCGCGCCGCAGCAAAAGCGAAATTACCACCGTTTCTTTTCCACTACATTGACGGCGGTTCTTACGGAGAACATACCCTACGCCGCAACACGGCCGATCTTGCAGAGATCGCACTCAAGCAGCGTGTACTTAATGACATGTCGGACCTAAATTTGGAAACCGAATTGTTTGGCGAAAAGCTAGCGATGCCGATTGCATTAGCTCCTGTTGGTTTAACAGGTATGTACGCACGACGTGGTGAAGTACAAGCAGCAAAAGCCGCCGACAACAAAGGCATCCCTTTTACCATGTCGACCGTATCGGTATGCCCGATCGAAGAAGTCGCGCCTAAGATTGAGCGCCCAATGTGGTTCCAACTTTACGTGCTAAAAGACCGTGGCTTCATGAAGAACGTATTGGAACGTGCCAAAGCGGCAGGCGTAACAACGCTGGTATTTACGGTAGACATGCCAGTACCTGGCGCTCGCTACCGTGATATGCACTCAGGAATGAGCGGTCCAAATGCAGCAATACGTCGTGTATTCCAATCTATGCGTCATCCTAGCTGGGCAGTTGATGTTGGCCTTTTGGGTAAACCACACGATCTTGGCAACATTTCTACTTATCGCGGTTCTCCAACCAAACTGGAAGACTACATCGGTTGGTTGGGTGACAACTTCGACCCGTCGATTTCATGGAAAGACCTAGAGTGGATCCGTGACTTCTGGGACGGCCCGATGGTCATCAAAGGCATTCTTGATGAAGAAGATGCAAAAGACGCCGTGAGATTTGGCGCAGACGGTATCGTAGTTTCAAACCACGGCGGCCGTCAGCTGGATGGTGTTCTATCGAGTGCTAAAGCACTGCCTACAATTGCAGACGCAGTAAAAGGCGACACTAAGATTCTGGTCGACTCAGGCATTCGTACTGGCTTAGATGTAGTTCGCATGATGGCGATGGGCGCAGACTGCACCTTACTTGGTCGCTCTTTCGTCTACGCGTTAGCAGCGCAGGGACAAGCAGGTGTTGAGAACCTACTCGACCTTTACGACAAAGAGATGCGCGTTGCGATGACTCTAACTGGCGCCAAGACAATCAAAGACTTAACTCGTGATTCTCTGGTGGGGCTAGATTAAACCTCAACGATTTAGATTCGGATTCGGATTCGG
>NZ_JBFROI010000011.1:141269-189109 GCF_041471405.1 Vibrio sp. 10N.261.52.C11 | reverse complement strand
ATTCGGATTCGGATTCGGACTAATGCTTTGGTCTACTTAGACTGAAGTTCAATCGGTGTCACAGCAATTCCACTGCCGTTGTGACACCGTTTAAGCACTGGAAAATAAAATAAAAAGCTAGGGCGTGTTGATCTTTCGAGCTGATTTTTGCAGCGAGTTGCTGGGTATTTGTACAAGGCAGAGGCGTCGATGTGTAGCTAGCCTACATAAGAAGCCGATAACGTAGTAGAAATGGCCAGCAAACGCTGCCCGAAGGGTTCAGCTAAAAGCGTTTTACTCTTTGTTGAGGGGGATTTGCTTAGAGTGACTAGGCTACTTCCCCCTCGCCGCGATTAAAACGCTTTTATCTCGAACAAAATTTAATCACGAAAGGTCAACACGCCCTGAACAGTGCCAAATAAGAAGCACAAGGAAGCAAAGATGGAGACAAACACATCCCATGAGCGAGTAATAGACGCACAAGCTTATCAGCAGCTTGAAGCGATACTGGCTCAAAAAATAGAAACAGAACGCATTGTCACTCAAGAGGCAAAGCGATTGGCTTACGGCACTGATGCGAGTTTCTATCGCTTGGTGCCGAAAATGGTTCTAAGGCTTAAAAACTTAGACGAAGTGATATTCACCATTCAAAGCTGTCGCGAACTCGGCATTCACTTTACCTTCCGCGCCGCAGGCACCAGCCTGTCAGGACAAGCGGTTTCAGATTCGGTACTCATCACACTGACCGATGACTGGCGTGGCCACGAAATTGTCGATAACGGCAATCAAATCATTCTTCAGCCCGGTGTAATTGGCGCAGATGCCAACAAATACCTCGCTCCTTTCCAACGTAAAATCGGCCCAGATCCAGCTTCAATCAATACCTGTAAAATCGGTGGTATCGCCGCGAACAACGCCAGCGGCATGTGTTGTGGTACTGCGCAAAACTCGTATCGCACCGTTGAGAGCATGAAAATCGTATTGAGTGATGGCTCCCTGCTTGATACGGCTGACAACGCAAGTGTTGAGGCATTCAAGCAATCACACAAAGCACTGTTTGAAGGCATTGTCGAATTACATCAACAGACAGCTTCAAACCAAGAACTCGCAGACAGAATCCGCCACAAGTACCGCCTCAAAAACACCACTGGCTACGCTCTGAATGCTTTGGTCGATTACCACGATCCAATTGAGATCATCAAACATTTGATGATTGGCTCAGAAGGCACGCTAGGCTTCATCGCAGAGATCACCTACAACACGGTTATCGAACACCCAAACAAAGCCTCGGCTCTGTTGGTGTTTGCCGACATCGAACAAGCCAGTAAAGCCGTTACTACGCTATCAAAAACACCCGTTGCTGCGGTTGAATTGATGGATGGCAGAGCACTACGTTCTGTCGCAGACAAACCAGGTATGCCTGCATTCATGCCGAACTTGGATTTAGAAGCCGCAGCGATTTTGGTTGAATCACACGCCAGCTCCCAGCCGGACTTAGATTTACAATGTAAATCAATTTTGGACGCATTGACTGAATACACGATTGTTGAATCGGTGCCTTTCACTTCCGATCCAAAGACAGTCGCAACTCTGTGGGGCATCCGAAAAGGCATGTTCCCTGCCGTTGGAGCCGTTCGTGAAGTTGGCACAACCGTTATCATCGAAGACGTGGCTTTCCCTGTCGAAAACCTTGCTAATGGTATTCGAGAGCTGCAAGAACTGTTCGATAAATACGACTACAGCGAAGCGATTATTTTTGGTCACGCCCTCGAAGGCAACCTGCACTTTGTGTTTACTCAAGGTTTCGACAGCAAAACAGAAATCGACCGCTACGGCGGTTTCATGGATGACGTTGCCGAACTGGTTGCGGTGAAATACCAAGGTTCTCTGAAAGCAGAGCATGGTACTGGTCGTAACATGGCGCCTTATGTGGAATTGGAATGGGGCAAAGACGGCTACGCCTTGATGCAACAGATCAAAGCGCTGTTTGACCCAGAAAGGCTGCTTAACCCCGGCGTTATCATCAACGATAATCCAAATTCACACATCACCAATTTGAAGCCAATGCCTGCTGCCGATGACCTTGTCGATCGCTGTATTGAGTGTGGCTTCTGTGAGCCTGTTTGTCCGTCTCGTACGCTGACTCTATCACCACGCCAACGCATTGTTCTGTACCGAGAACTGCAACGCCGCCGAGCTGCGGGTGAAGAAATAGAAGCAAGCGAACTAGAGAAAACCTTCGAATACCAAGGCATTGATACCTGCGCCGCAACCGGCCTGTGTGCCGAGCGTTGCCCTGTGGGAATCAACACCGGCGACTTGATCAAGAAGCTTCGTATTGCCAAGTACGAGAAATTTACGCCAATCGCTAAGTGGACAGCGGATCATTTCTCGACCACCACTAAGCTGACCAAGGCTGGCCTCAAAACCAATCAAGTGGCGAGCAAAGTATTAGGCGCGAATACCGTAGGCAAGCTAACCAACGGCCTGCGCTCAATAACTAAAGGTGCAACACCGGTTTGGATGCCGGAGATGCCGCAATCCAATAGTCACTCGCTAGTCTCATCACCAGCGACAGCAGAATCCTCAAGCAATCATAAGAAGGTGGTTTACCTGCCTTCGTGTGCCAGTCGCACCATGGGACAACAGAGTGATGCGGGCGACCAACGCCCTCTAACTGAAGTGACCATGTCTTTGCTTAACAAAGCAGGATTTGAGGTGATTCTTCCGAAGAAGCTAGACGACCAATGTTGTGGCATGCCTTACGACAGCAAAGGGATGACCGATTTAGCCCAATATAAAGCGCAACAGCTCGAAGAAGTGTTGTGGCAGGCCAGTCGTCAGGGTGAATACCCAGTCTTAATGGATACCAGCCCATGTGCTAAACGCAGTATTGAACAGTTCACCAAACCGTTAGAGGTATTAGAGCCGACAGGGTTTGTGAATCAATACCTGCTTGAACACCTGACGCTTGAGCCGCTACAAGAGACCGTGATGCTGCATGTGACTTGTAGCTCTCGTCGAATGGGTTTGGAAGGCGCGATGTTGAGCCTTGCTAAAGCGTGTACCGAAGAGGTGATTGTTCCTGAGCATATTCAGTGTTGTGGTTGGGCGGGTGATAAAGGTTTTACTACGCCAGAACTGAACGAGGCTGCGGTACACCCACTCAAAGAACAAGTACCGAGCAACTGTACTCGTGGGTTCAGTAACAGTCGAACCTGTGAGATCGGTTTGTCACACCACAGTGGCATTCCGTATCAATCAATCTTGTACTTGGTGGACGAAGTCGCGCAATAGCGAAACCTCCCCACTTAAGGTATCGAGCAATTAGCTTAAACCTACAACGAAAAATGGCAGCCCAATCAGGCTGCCATTTCTTTATTCGATTTAAAACGTATTACCGAGCTAGATATTGATGAGCTAACGGCTACTGAGCTAGGCGTATCAACTCTTCTGGCGAGTAGTGTTCTGCTTCTGCACCTTTGGCGATTAAGTCGATCATTTGGAACTCATTCATGTCACCAAACTCTTTAGTTAAATAATCACGAAACGCTTTCTCATTCGGCCATTTACCTCGTACGATATAGCCCTCTTCTTTGTCAAAGTCTTCCGTTTCAAAAAAGGAAAAGTCGGTCATACCAATATTGTGACAATACAAAACGAGATACATGTTGAATCCTTAACGCTGAACACTTAACTAAGCTAAAAACCGATCGACAACCGATCCGAAAGCCAATTCAAAAAAACAGGCTCAAGGTTACAACATAAATGCCAAATCGAACACTCAATCGAATAGCACGTCGAAAACTTAAGCAGCCTGTTCTTTTTCGTTAATCATCAAACATCATATTAATTGCAGCACCTAACAGGATCAGACCAACAATTGGTCCCATGACAGCGATTGGCGCGCGTTCAATGTAGGGCAAGTTCTCAGCAATCATCAAACCCCATTCCGGTGCAGGAGGCTTAGCTCCCAAGCCGATGAAGCTAAGCGAGGTCAGGCTCAATGTGATTACTGGCAGCCTCAACATCGCGTGCCTTAGCAAAGGTGGCAATACATAAGGAAGCAAGTAGAAACGGAAGATTCGAAGCTTGCTGGTGCCCCACAATGGCGCGAGATGCGTATAAGGTTGAGCCTTTGCTTCCACGATCAAGCTTGAGCAGTGGGCGGCTAACGGCGCCCACGACACCAATACAATCGCGATTAATGCGCTGTTCGGATTCATCCCCGTTAAACCTGCAACAAGCAAGCCTGCGATAATATATGGGATCCCCTTGGTGATCTCGATAAGGCCTTGGCTAAAGCGGGTGTTGAAACCCATGATGATGCCCGTCACCAAGCTCAAGAACGTTGCCAAAATACCGGCCTGGAAGGTCGAGACCATGCCCGAGCCGATTCTCGCTAACAGATCTCGGCCAATGCCATCCGCACCCAAAGGCGCTTGCCAACTTGGATCTGCTAAACGAGAAAATTGACTGGTGTATGGGTCACGAAATGCAGCCCAAACCACGATAGCAATCAGGAATGAGAATATTGAAAAAGCAACAGCACGCTTGTTGCGGCTTTGTGTAAAGCGAAACGAAGAGTGGCTACTAATGAGCTTACCGCTTTTCAGGCTGTGACCCAGAATCAGCTGTTGAACAAACAAGCTCATGCTGCTCACAGCAATTGAAAACAGTAGCAGCACCAACAGGCCACCTTGCAGCATCGGCAAGTCTTGCGCCTTAGCTGCGCCTAGAATCATGCGCCCGATACCCGGAATCGAGAAGATAAGCTCAACCGCGACCGCGCCACCAGTCAAACCAATCACGATCATCGCGATTTGTGGGATCAGGCTGCTCAGCGCTCTTTTCAGCGCAAAGCGAATAATTTGGTTGGAGTGAACGTTGGCACTAAGCCAAGTGATCACCCAAGGTTCATTTAAAACGCGTTGTAAACTGTCTCTGAGTAGGCGGCTAAATAGGCCACTAGCAGGCAGTGCGAGCGCTAAACTCGGTAGCCAGATATCTTGCCAACCTTGCCAACCATACGGCGGCAGCCAACCTAACCAGATAGAGAACACCAGTATTAATACCGAGGCCACTACGTACTCTGGCAACGATATTAATACCGTACTTAAACTGCTGTAACTCTGCCCTAGTTTGCCCTTCTTCCAACTGCGCAAGGTAGCAAGTAAACCTGCACCGCACAGTGCAAAAGTCATCACCAATGCGCTCGACATCAAAAACAGAGATGTCGACGCTGTTTTTTGAATACCTAACGCAACCGAAGATCCATCAATCCAGGATTTACCTAGGTCACCCGAAAAAGCGCTTCCTATCCAGTCGATCAAGCGCTCACTTGCCGAACGGTCAAGCTGAAGATCAGCACGCACCGCTGCTAAAGCTTCAGGCGTAAGCAGGTGTTGTTGCCCCGCCCTCGCACGCAGAATGGATTGGCTTGGGTCGATGCCCGCGATATCAGGCATCAAGCCAACAAGAATCACCACCACAATCAGTGAGGCGATTCTTGATAACCAAGGCGTCAAGAGAAATAAGGTTCGACGCAGAGTCTCAGCAGATAGCATCTATTTAGTTAGCCTGTTTCGCTTGTTTGATCTGTGTAGTTTGGTCAACTAAACGGCGCTCACTTGGGTCACGAACCACATTGCTCACGCGCTCGCTTTCACCTTGAATCACACGTTCGTGAAGCAGTGGAATAGCCGCGAAGTCGTTAAGGATTTTTTGCTCGGCTTCGATGATCGCTTGCTGACGCAATGCACCTAATGGTTGCAGATCAGCGTGAGTCAGTGCTTGGTCTATTTCTTGAGAACAGAATTGACCAAGATTGAATGAACCCTTACAACCAAAGTCACTCATCATGTAAGCCACTGGGTCACCAGAATCTAGAACCGTTGCGCGAGAAAGGATAAACGCGTCGAACTTACCAGATAGCGCATCGTTCTCGATCTGAGCGTATTCACGAATATCCAGCTCAACCTTGAAACCAGCCGCTTCAAGTTGTTGCTTCAGTAGCGCTGCCACTTCTGGAAGCTCTGCACGGTCGGTAAAGGTACCGATAACAATACTTTCACCGTTTGCTTTTAGCGTTTTGTCGATTGCTTGACCTTCAGGTCGGATCGGCTCAGCCCAAGCAAGTGCAGGACCTAATAGGCCTTGTGCGATGTCCGCGTGGTTTTCATAAACGGTATTCACGATTTGTTCACGGTCTACCGCAGCAGCCGCGACTTTGCGTAGTTCAATCTCGCTAAATACACCTGACTTATTGTTTAGGTAAAGCGTGTTGGTACGAGGCATTGCTACTTCGTAAAGCAGGTTCGGATCAATGGTCGCGATTTGTGAAACGGGTACTGCTTCAACGATGTCTGCTGTGCCTGTTCTTAAAGCTGCAGCGCGAGCAAAACCGTTAGGAACGTATTCTGCAATCACAGATTCAACTTGCGCTTTTTCACCCCAGTAGCCATCGAAACGTTTTAGCTTCGCGCTGGTTGTACCGTTAATTTCAGTCAACTCAAACGGGCCCGTACCTGCACCCATTGGGCTAACACGGCCATCTTCTTGGTAAGCACTTGCTGCAAGAATCGCTAATTGAGGGCTTGATAAACGGCTTGGTAAAAGAGGGTCATCAAAGCTGGTCTTGATCTCTACGCGGTAGTTGTCCATCGCTTTCACTTCGAGATCGACACCATCTAGAATGCGTGGCTTAGGTGCCGCCTCAAGCGCTTTCTGCAAAGAGTTCACTACGGATTCTGCGGTTAACGTAGAGCCATCGTGGAATTTAACACCTTGTCGAATAGTGAACTGCCAAGTCAGTGGATCAAGATGTTTCCAATCAGTCGCTAGCATTGGTTCTGCTTCTGAGGTTGGGCTCAAGTTCACTAACGTTTCAGCCGTGCTCCAACGTGATAGTTTGAACGCATCATCAGAAAGTGGCGATAGGCCCGTTCTTGGTGGCTGCATCATCGCAACACGAATTTCAGATTTTACTGCGGCATCGCTCGACTCTGGTTGAGAGTCAAAACAGCCCGTCAAAGGCAGAGCCAACGCAAGCGCGCAAGCCAGTTTGATTGAATTAAAACGCATAGTTATTTTTCTCTGTAAGCAGTGTTGTGTTAATAAGCAGTATTTCGTTAATAAACAGTCTTTCGTTAATAAGCAGTATTTCGCAATAAATAAGGTTGTGTTTAACAAGTAGATTTCGAAAGTGGCTGAGATTCGATCAGCAACTGAGTCGCAGGGTGAGCAGGTGTGCTCATCACTTGAGGTGTCGGTCCATGCTCCACCATCTCGCCATGGTCAAGAACCAGAATTTCTTCACAAAGCGCCTTTGCCGCACCGAGATCATGCGTCACCAAAACGATTCGCATGTCACGCTTATTTTTCAGTGAGTTAAGTAAATCCAGCAACCTTTGACGGTTCACAGGATCAAGGCTAGCAGTCGGCTCATCGGCCACCAACACTGCGGGTCTAACGACAAGAGCCCGAGCGATAGCCACACGTTGAGCTTGGCCTGTAGAAAGTTGATTCGGTTTCAGTGATAACAAAGTGGCAGGTAAGCCCACGTCCAATAGCGTCTCTTCAATAATGCTTTCATGATTACCAGAAACGTCTAAGTTGCTTAGCGGTTCGGCTAAGATCTGTCGAACGGTATAGTAAGGGTTGAGACTGGTATGAGGCTCTTGTGGTACCAACTGGATCAAGCGACACACCCTTGCCTGCGTTTTGCTATTGCGAATCGGCAGCGAATGGCCAAATAGGCTGATTCGGCCAACAGTCGGTGATTTTAGGCCAAAGAACAGCTCAATCAGTGTCGATTTTCCGGCACCAGAACGGCCAACAATGGCTAAGCTTTTGTCTTCAACATTGAGGTCGATGTTCTGTAGCGCTTTGAACGCCTTACCACCCAGCCAACTTGGCACTGAGTAATAATGAACTCCGACATTCTCGAACTTAATCTCGATCGGTGTTTGTGTTTCTGAATCTATCACTGGCATTAACGGCGAGACTTCTGAATTTAGTGGTAAGGTCGGGCTCATTCGATTAAGTCTCTCAATGAACAACAGAAAGCGTGAGAGCTTGATTCAAGCGCATGTTTTGGTGCGCCGTAAGCCACCACTCCACCATCATCGATGACCAACAACTTGTCACACGCTAATGCGCTGTGCAGGTCATGAGTAATCAACAAGCCACCGATTTTTCGCTGCTTAACATTGTCGCGAATCAGCTTAAGTATCTCTTGCTCTGTCACCGGATCTAACGCGCTGGTTGGTTCATCGGCGATGATGAGATCGGCGTTACTCAGCAAGCCAATCGCAATACAAATCCGTTGACGTTGCCCTCCCGAAATTTGGCTCGGATATAACGGCAAGATGGTTTCAGGGTTAGGAAATCCAAGCTGCACTAACAATTCAGTGAGTTTGATCTTGTCTTGTGATTTAAGCTTAGTGCGCGTCCCCGTCAATGCCAAACTGAGTTGACCTTCAATGGAAACCAGAGGATTTAATGCTTGAAGCGCATCTTGAAAGATAACTGCGGGGCGCTGTGCTGCGGTTCTTTGCAACATAGGCAAGCCACACACGGCATCGCCAGAAAGAGAAATATGACCTTCAACCTCAACCGTCTCTGGCAGAAAACCCGCAATCGCGCGTGAAAGCATCGACTTACCAATACCTGATGGACCCATGATCGCCAACAGCTCACCTCGATATACATCGAAATGAATATCTTGAAAAAGTGTTCTCGAAGAGGTTTTGATCGTTAATTGGTCAACAGACAGAAGTGGGGCGTTCACGCAGATACTCATAAATAGATGTTATAACATAACAACTCTATCATTAAGCCTACATGATGAAAAGCGAACATTGAACCGTATCGCATTTTATTTGCTGTTTGATTGACCATTTTTACTAGGTCATTAGATAGAAAAAGCGCCCTTAGCATAATGCTGTCAGGCGCTTTCAAAAGTACTGGCAATAACGATTGTGTTTCTAACCTAATGACACGCCGCGGATGCACCTTCTGTTGCAAGGCACTTCTGCTTAACTTGTGCGATGAACGGATACAAGAAGGCAATACGTCCAAGATAAAACAAGGTAAACGCCAACCACAAACCATGATTGCCCCACATATCGATTGATAATGCCTGTACCGCTAAAAATACCAACAAAGTAGCGATGCTAGAGTCCCTAACCGGACGCGTGGTACCCGTTCCGGTAAAGATGCCGTAAACCGTTAAGCCAAAGCCAGACACCAGCGGGAACACAATCAACCACGGAGCCATCTCTTGATATAGAGCGACAAGCGTTGGGATATCGGTAAACAAGAAGACAATGCTGTCTTTGAATACCAAGGTGAGGAAGGTCAGTACGACAATAAAACTCGCCGTCCATTGGAAGTTAAGTCTTAATACACGATCCAACATTGAAGGGTTTTTCTGACCTACCGCTTTACCCGCGAACACACTCGATGCATTGGCAATGCCGTCAAACATGTAACTGACAATGAAGGTCACCTGCATCAAGATCGCGTTGGCAGCCAGAACATCGGCACCCAGTTTAGAACCAGTACGCGCCATCATGTTGAAGAAAACTAAAATACAGATGGTACGAAGTAAGAGATCGGTATTTGAAGAGATGATTGTCGATAGGTCTTTCTTAGTCATCTTCGAACCTTGTAGGAACTCAGAGATCGAGATATGGCTGGTCTTAATCACCAGTGTCATACCAATAGCGAAAGTAGTGACTTGTGCAATCAAACTTGCGTAGGCCACACCCGCAACACCCAAGTCGAAATAAAGTACAAACACCGCATCCAATACAATATTCAACACGTTACCAAACACTTGTGTGTAAAGAACTTCTTTGGCTTTCGCCTGCCCCATTAACCAACCAATAATGGTGTAGTTGAGCAGTACAAAAGGTGCACCATAAATCAAAATACTGAAGTAGATGTGCGCGTGCTCAGCCACTTTCGCTTCAGGTTCTATCACCCACATCGCGCCTTGCCAGATGAGTGGTTGTATCAAGATAAAGATCAAACCCACCAAACCAGACAGCACGAACGGACGCATCAAGCTGCCCGCTAAATCAGAACGATTCCCTTTGCCCAGTGCCATCGCACTTTGTCCCGTGGTACTAACACGGAAAAAACCAAACAGCCAATACATGGTGTTCATAATGATGGTGCCGATCGCCACGCCACCAATCAATTCAGCAATACCAAGTTGGCCGATAACAGCAGTATCCACCGCACCTAACAAAGGCTGTGTCACCGTTGAGATGATGAAGGGGAAGGCGATTTTAAGATAATCTTTATGGGTAATGGTCATATATTCTAGCGAGTGATATTAAGAATTATTTGCAATTAGAACGGAATGCTATCGCTTAATCCGTACGTTGTCATCAATTACTGAGGTAAATTATCAACAAGCTTTCTCTTCATTACATCATCAACATAAGATGCCTTTCAGCCATTGAGTGAGCAAATTAGCCACAACAAATGAGTAAAGCCACGCTCGACAAAAAACAACAAAACCAATTACCGATCCAATTCATTAGTTAGCCTGATAAAGACTCAGTAAAAACTCACAGGGAGGTAGAAATCAAGCTCAAACACTTCATCACTATTGAGAAAATGGTTCCTATGATAATGCACATACGCAGGAGTCGAACGCTGTTTGAAACCAGAAGCCGGTAACCATTTTTCCAATACCATACTGATCTGTGGTAGCAGCTCACCATAACGACCATTAAGTCGAAATACGGCATGCAAACCGCCTGGAATCACCATTTGGTTCACGACACTGCGATACTTAATCGGCTCATCAATCGCGATGCACGCTACATAACGACACTGATCCATTTCAACCCAAGCAGGGTTAGAGTGATGCAAGCCGAACTGGCTCGAAAAATCACGCTGTTCAGAGTTCGCCCATGCTTTCAATATCAACCAAGCATTGCGAATGGATCGGTTATAGCCAGTATGTCGAACATAAGCTGCCATTCGGTCTGATACTTCAACAATTTTAGGTTCCGGCAACTCCCGCTGCGACACATTCAAATAGCCTGCCGCCACTTCGGGATCTTTCAGGTAAGGTTTTTCTGCAATCTGTAAATCATGCTTACGCCATTCTCCGGGCGACATATTAAAAGTCGCTTTAAATGCTCGGCTAAACGAAGACACAGAGCTAAAGCCACATTTATGGGCGATCTCAACCACAGACGAGCTGGTATCGAACATCAATTGATTGGCCGCATACTCCATTCGAGTGCGTCTAATGTATTGATGCAACGACTCCCCAACCACACTTTTGAACGTGCGATGAAAGTGTTGCTCTGAATACGCAGCAATCTCAGAGAGCGCTTTTGCCGACAAAGGCTGACTGATGTCTTGGTGAATATGGAACAAAACATCATTGATTCGGGATATGTGTTGTCGTGACATCGTTCAAATAGCATAAATGGACATGTTTAAGAGCATAAACGGACACGCCAGTTTTTACAATTACCGTGTAATATCAAGCGATAAAATAAAAACGATAGACGACGAGACACAACACATGGAAATCGCACAGTCATTACAACAGATTCAATCTTCATACATTCGAGAGATCCTCGCAGCCGCAAGCGATCCAAATGTTATTTCGTTGGCCGGTGGTTTACCCGATGCGAAAACATTCCCTATCGATTTAATGAAGCCTACGCTAGAAAACCTAGCGAACATGCCTGAAGTTTTCCAATACGGTTCGACCGCAGGTTATGGCCCGTTGCTTGATCACCTTACGCAAAGCTACCAATTGCCAGAGACTCACACAGCAATGATCTGTACCGGTTCTCAGCAAGGTTTGGATTTGATTGCGCGTGCGTATGTTGACCCGGGTGATGTAGTTGTGATGGAAGCGCCAAGCTACCTAGGTGCGATGCAGGTGTTTGGCTTAGTTCAAGCAAACATCGCTACCGTGTCTCAAACTGAATTTGGCCCGAACCTAGATGAACTGGAAACATGCTTTGCCGAGCAAGCGCCAAAAATGTTCTATGCCGTGCCTGATTTCCACAACCCAACCGGCGTGTGCTGGGCAACAGAAACTCGTCAAAAAGTGGCTGAGCTGTGTATCAAATACAATGTAGCCTTCATTGAAGATGCTCCATACCGTGAGCTACGTTTCACTGGTACGGAACTGCCGTTGGTATCGTCTTTCTGCCCTGATAACTCTATCGTTCTTCGTTCATTCTCTAAGATTGCATCGCCAGGCCTACGTATTGGCGCGGTAACAGGCAAACGCAGCTACCTTGAGCCACTGATCAAAGTGAAGCAAGGCGCTGACTTGCACTCAAGTGTACCCATGCAAGCGCTGCTTGTCGGCCTTCTAAAACATGAAGACTTCAACGTACATATGGAAAACATTCGCACACTGTACAAGTCTCGTTATGAGGTGCTGTTCTCAGAACTAGAAAAACAACTGCCTGCAGATTGTGTGTTAAAAGCCGTAGATGGCGGGATGTTCATTTGGGTAGAAATCCCAGAGTGCGATACCTTCGAATTAGCTAAGACTTTGCTATCGAATGGCGTCGCGGTAGTACCAAGCCCTGTATTCTATCCAAAGGCTGATGAAGCTAAAGCTGCACTGCGCTTAAACTTCACTAACGCCAACCCAGAAGAATTAACAGAAGCGGTGAAACGCTTAGCGGAAGTACTGAACCAAGCGTAATCGCTGACGATACTGACCACTTTGGTGATAGCCTGATCGGCTTATTACCGAGAAAGCCGCAACGAATCAGCATTAAGGGCCAATGTCATTCTCAACAAGAGAGTCACATTGGCCTTAATTTTAGGTCGCTATAAAACACAGAAAGGACTTCACTTTGCCTCATTGTATTATCGAACACTCATCCACTATTGATGGTCAGCAAATCAATCAGAAAGTGTTTCTCGGCGCGATGGAATCTCAGTTGTTCTCACCAACAGGAGAAGACATCAAAGTACGCAGCCTTGCCTACCAGCATTACCAAACTGGTGAAGTAAAAGAAGACTTCGTGCATGTCTCTGTGCGTATTTTATCTGGGCGTAACGAAAGCATTAAAACGATGCTCTCCAGGTCCATTTTGGATCAATTACTGACTCTTCCACTATCCAATGCTTCGCTGACCGTAGAGATCATTGATATAGAGGCAAGTAGCTATTCAAAAGCCTTAGTTTAAAGGCAAGTCACAAACGAACAGCCCCTCAAATAGAGTATTTTCAAAGCATTAGTTAGACAACATGGAGCAATAAATGGAAGTGGTGATTGGTAACAACCCTGAACTGATAATGAAAGCACAATCCATTCGTCATCAAGTCTTCGTTGTTGAACAAGGCATACCGCACATATTGGATCTTGATGGGCTCGATCTTGTCTCACATCATGCACTCATCACCGATGAAGATAATTTAGTCGCTACTGCACGCTTGCACATTGATGAATCAGGACGCTCAACTATGGCGCGTGTTGCTGTTCTACAGCCTTATCGAGGATCTGGTATCGCATCTGAAATTGTTATGGCACTTCTAAAACATGCCTCTGAACATGGTGCTAAAGTCATTGAAATCCACGCTCATCAATACCTAAAGAATTACTATGAAAAGTTTGGCTTTGAGTTCATTCGCGAAGTAGAAATCGTCGGGGAACACCAGCTCATTGAAATGAGATACAACATAAGTTCGTAGCCAAATATTCAATAAGCAACAAGATATCACTAATTATCTGAGCTAAAACTGCTTATCAAATAGCTACCACCTCCACACACCTAAAACCACACTAATAACAATGCTAAATAGCCCTACTTTTGGTTGGTTTTTGTCCTTCCTTGGCTTGGTTATACTGCGGCGGATTTTAATAAGCCAATATGGGCAAACCTGAGTAAATCAAACTCAGTATGTATCATAAAAGGCAACCGCTCTGGATTTACGTTCCAGCTCGCAGAAAGGAAAAACCATGTCTCAATATGTTGTATGTGCTCTGTATAAATTCGTAGCACTTGATGATTACCAAGAAATTCGCCAGCCACTCACTGACGTGTTAGAAGCCAACCAAATCCGCGGTACTTTGCTACTTGCGAGTGAAGGTATCAACGGCACCGTTGCAGGTAAGCGCGAATCTATCGACGCTCTTCTTCAATGGTTCAAACAAGATTCTCGTTTGGCTGATGTTGTTTACAAAGAGTCGTTCAACGAAGAACAACCATTCAACCGCACCAAGGTTAAGCTTAAGAAAGAGATCGTAACCATGGGCGTTGAGGGTATCGACCCACGCCACGTTGTCGGCACTTACGTGAAACCAAACGAATGGAACGCTCTGATTTCTGATCCTGATGTGATTCTGGTTGATACTCGCAACGACTACGAAGTCGATATCGGTACATTTAAAAATGCTGTAAACCCAAACACAGAAACCTTCCGTGAATTCCCTCAATACGTTGAAGACAATCTCGATCCTAAGAAACACAAAAAAGTCGCAATGTTCTGTACTGGTGGTATTCGTTGCGAAAAATCAACGGCCTACATGAAAGAGCAAGGCTTTGATGAGGTTTACCACCTTGAAGGCGGCATTCTTAAGTACCTAGAAGAAGTACCAGAAGAAGAGAGCATGTGGGAAGGCGACTGCTACGTATTTGATGGTCGTGTTGCAGTTAACCACCAGCTAGAGAAGAGCGGTTACGATGTGTGTAACGCGTGTCGTCTGCCAATCACTGACGAAGACAAAGCCTCTGAACACTTCGAGAAAGGCGTAAGCTGCCCTAAGTGTATTGATAAGCACAGCGACGAGCAGAAAGCCCGTTTCCGCGAACGTGAAAAGCAAGTTCAACTGTCGAATGCTCGTGGCGAAACCCACGTAGGTGGCGAAGCCGCTCACCTTATCGATCAACGTAAGAAAGAAAAGCTAGCACACAAAGAGCAGCAACGTTCTGGTAAGAAAGCGAAGTAGTTTTTAATATTACGAAAATAACAAAGGGCATCAACGAATCCACAATGGAACGTTAATGCCCTTTTTTGATCCTGTTCTCGCTTTGTGTTTTGAGCCACATTTCTTTCGATAAATTGCTTCTATACTGTTAATAATCCGACTAGAGAGGAAGTGCCAATGCTCAATGAAAACCATGCCTTTATCTTAGATTTCCCAGATCTTAAATTAGACATTGTTCAGCTCAACCACGACGACGAAAAATTCAAAGCAGACATGCAGAAATACCACCAACTCGACTACGACATCCGTCAGCTAGAAATCTCTGGCAGCCCTATCGATGACGACAGCATGCACAACCTCAAAGTTGAACGCATGGCGCTAAAAGACTCGCTACACAAACAGCTCACGCGCCACCACGCACTTAAGATCGTTTAACAGAATACACTTGTCCTCAAAAACGTTTTTATAAACAGCCCGTTGACGGGCTGTTTATCACAAATTTACGCAGCTAATTTAGTGAAAATCTGAATGATGGCGGTCGGTAATTCAAAATCTTCAGATACTAAGAAGTTGATAATTGCTAATACTCTCTCAGCTACGTCTAACAAAATACTAATTTTGTTCATCATGAACTGTACTCTCTATTTTATATAAATTGAGCACATTGTTTTTTGCGTGGACTTTGATATGATTCGCCTTGAAACAAGTCATCATAATTGTTGTCCAGAAGTTTTAAGACTTTGTAGGAGAAGACTCTAAACTTTGCTTATTACAACGTGCATGATACAGATAAAAAAGCCTACCTTGTGTAGGCTTTTTTACATCTCAAACATTGTCATTTTCACCTCCTACTTAAATATCAAAAAAACACTATATGTTGTGCATTTACCTTAGCGATAGCACAATCTGATGTACTGCATAACCTCTTCATTTTCCCGTATTTAACGAGAACCACCAACTTTGAGTATTGATTTGGATCAATAAAACTCTCACGCTGATAAAGATCAATCCAATATTCTTACGTTAGTTCTCCATTTAGAAAAAAACCAAGAAAACTAATAACATACCCATTAATTGGTTGAATTTATTGGAAGCGTTATAGGAAAAGGGCTACGTCAACATCTGGGCGCTAACTAGATAGATTCAGTAAATAGTACACAGTATCTATATAAATATTTTAGATAAATGCTCCAAGTAAGCACAAAAAACGCCCAATACATTATGTTACTGTTTGCTTATTCTAGGCGTTTGATAAGGAAGCAAGCCGAGTGGTAATAGAAGAAGAGAACATACAATTCCAGCTCGTTTCAAATCATGAATTCGAAGAACTATTTGCGAGTGTGAAACAAGGTATATTCATACACGTAGATGACGTTTTCGGTTGGGATGATGACTTTCAACGTCAACGACTTTTAAACGATTACCATCCCTCTTGGTTTCATTGGGTATACCGAGGAGAAGAGAGGATTGGACTTGTGTGTTTTAAGCCTTATGACAACGCATACCATATTCATCTGCTGATCATTTCCCCTCAATACCAAGGTCATTCGCTAGGTAAACAAGTCATGTGCCTCATACATAAGAGAGCCACGGAAGAGCGACGTGAGCAAGTCACCTTGTCGAGCTTTAGAAGTAACACTCGCGCCATTAGCTTTTATCGTTCACTTGGCTACCGAGTTGTTGATGAAGGAGATGATGATTTTGTGGGATTGGCTCTCAACCTAGCTAACTCTCAGCCTAGCTAACTCTCAGCCTCGCTAACCATAGAGAAAATACAGATAGCGAGTAGGTAGAGAGCGTTTACGTTAGCGCGCGCTTGAAATATCTAATTTCTCAATCAACGACGGAAAACCCCAACCGTTCTCGCCTTCGACCACAGGTTCTCCGGTCAAATACTCAAACAGCGTTGGCGCTAAAGATCCGTTAGCTTCAATTTTCAATTGCTGAGAGTTATCGCCAATTGGCGCTCCCCAGAATCCGATGAAAGCATCTTTCTCTAAGTAATCCTCACCAGCATGACGACCCGGCACCTTAGTGTTGTAGCCAATTCCCGCTTTAGGGAACAAGTTAACCGTGCCAGCCCTATCTTCAAGGTAGATATTAGCCAGTTGATTCACTGAATCTGGTCGAAGTGTTGGCTGCGTCAATGAAGTCCACTCAGCACTACTACACCACGTTGTCACATCCGCTTTAACCGCTCGGTTAATACACTTGTCGACCAATTGAGAATACTGTGAAAAATCAGCTTCGCTTGGTGATGCTAGGTATGGATTTAACCTTTGCGTATTGAGCAAAATTGGCGCTCGATTGTCTTCCAATGACTCATAGAAAAGCTTGTCACCTTCGCGTGTGATCAATTCATCGACCCGTTTTAAATCGCGGTTGCCAATCACACGAACAGAGCAACGTTGTTGATCACATGTGCTTTCTCTTACGACCATATAATCAAGACTTTCAGGCAAGCGTTGCGCTATCTGATTAATGATGTCTATGTTCAGACCAGCTGGCGCTGCAATCGGAGACCACTGCGTGAGTTCTTGGTAAACCGGCTGAACCTGCCACCCTTGAGCCGAATTAAAGAAGTCCATCATGAAGTTACCACCGGCAGTCGAGGCGACCACCACATCCAATTCCTTCGAGCTTGGGTAGCTTAGCGCATTGGTGATTTTAGGCCCTTCACCCTCGTCTGAAGATATCTTCTTAACCACAATTGGATACTCTAGCTCTGCTTGTAAGCCTTCAAATACCTGCTTTTCGGGATTGAGCGCGTAGAACACCGGCGTTAAACCATGATCCCCAGCCATGCCCCATAGCGTTTTATCGTAAACGCCGGCACTGCGGTAGGTCGCTTCAATTTGGCGAATCCAATAGTCCAGTCGGTTAAGCTCTCCAGTCGGCATCAGAATTTCGTCACTAAAAGGACCGGTAAAGTGCGCGAAGTGATCCGGCCATGGGTTATAAACCAAGGTGTAGTCTGGCATCCCTTTTCCATCTAACTCGGCAAACTGAGTGATCGACTGTTTAACCTGAGCTCTCTTTGAAAACTTAGTGAAAAAATCAAAGCCAGATATAGACTGATACGCCTCAATATCTTCAATCAAGGCTTGATGCTTTTCTTGCAAAACCACTTCGACTTCTGAACGTTCTTGAAGCTCTTTCACGCAGCGTTTCTCGCCATAATCACGCAGTGACTCACCCAAACCTAGGTTTACTAGCCCGTCGTAAGTGGTGTGAGCATTCCAATCATATTGAGCGTTGCAGTTCAGCGTTTTTAGGTAATCAAGGCGATCAAACATGGTCTGAACCTTGTTGTTTGCCATCAACACATCCAGCTGTAGGGCATCATTACCGAAGAAGTAATACGCTCGGTCGATCTCTCGGTCGACAAAGTGGAAATTAGGGATACCCGTACCACCATTACCAGACACTTTTGCGCCCGTTTTAATGATCGGTAGGTTGCGTACGCTGATCGTCGGAGTAGAAGAGATACCCACTCGGCTTATATTATTTCGATTCTCTTGATAAAGTTTTTTGAAGAACGGAAGATAATTCGGATCACGGTAGGTTTGTTCAGACAGAACCTCCATGAACCTCACCTGCTGTTGATGCTCAGGCTCAATCACCGTTTCTAGCTTAGGTTTGTATTGCGCTCGGTTTTTATGATTTTGGTAAGCAACAGAAATGAAAGGTGAATCTTCATCGACCAAGCCTTCGATCAACCCCTGCTGTAAACCATCGACAGTCACTTGGACCGCAAAGCGCTTGTGCTGTTGGGATTCTAAGAACTGAATGAGCGCATCAGGCTGGTCACTGAACGCTTGCTGCATCCAATCATCGAGCGCTTCTGCACGTTCTTCTTTAAACACAAACTGTCGGTAGGCTTTCAGCAAGTTTAAGCGCACAAAATCAATAAGCGTGATGGTAAGAGCTTGTGCTTTGTTATTCGGCTTATCAGCGTTTTCTGGTTTACCATCTTCTGCAATCGCCAACATTGCAGACTTCATGTCGCCGTCATCCATTCCCAATGCCGCTTTACCGATCAAATCAATGATGATCGGTTGAATCTGAGCGATGATCGCTAGATCTTCAGGGCTATTAGTTAAGTATGTGTAATTCGCAGGGAGCGTGTCCATATCCTGCCAAACACCAATTTCGAATAACGCATCGTAGATAACCACCATGTTAGCAATGAACTGTTCATCGATACGAATACCTTCATGATGTCCCGTTGCTTCAGTCGAGGTATCTGGCTCGTGATGCTCTGAGGTTGGTTTATCTCCAACATGATAGAGGCTATGTTCAAAGCCCTTTAGCGCCTGCTTATCATAAACCGTCGACAAGTAAGATTTGAACACATCTTCACTGCCCAAGCCTGAATAGCGGTCGTAATAACTATAGAGAAAATAACCCAGAGGAATTGAGTACGTCGGGTTAGATAACTGAGCAACGACTCTGGCTTTTGTTTTGACATCTAAAGGGAGAGCGAGAATATACGCATCTAATGTAACGCCACCAATCGTGAAAAGAGCTGCATCACGAGTGAGTTTGGCAGAATAACTTAGGCTTGAAAGCACCTCATTTTTCAACACTTCACTGGAGCTAAAAACGCCACCAATGACGGGCGTTGTTGATATATCAGCGGCACTCGGAGCTGACGTAACCGCCAACGATAAGACACTGAATAAACTGGCGTAACTGCGAACGTGAGAATAAGAGCTCATCAAATTTCCTTTAGATCAACACACTTCTATAAATACGACTTATTGTTTCAGTTTCAACTGATTAGTCAACCTACGGCCACCTCTAAAGGTTATACAGACAACCAACACCTATAAAATATATATACATCTATAAATAATAACCACTTAGCCCAATCTGCAATTGACAGGAACGTCAATTACAAATACTAAACATTCACCATAGATATCACTCGCATATATAACTCAGCTAATTAGATATGTCTCTAGAATAAACACTCCTGCTATTTCCGCTATATACCGTTTTGATACATTTCTCATCAATGGCATTCAATTTATAAATAGTCATATTTATCAATGACATTCTCCCGATTGATTCCAGAGTAATAATTTTTTATCAATAACTTAATAGGAGAACTAACATGAATGGTCAACGTTCACTGTTAGCAGTGGCAATAGCCCTAGGGATAGCAGGATGTGGTAGCGACAGTTCGGATAGCTCTACAACTGATACTGGCGGTTCAACAGCAACTTCAGCGTCTTTAACAGCAAAAGCCGCTGATGGCTATTTGGTAGGAGCCAATGCGTGTTTGGATCTAAACAGCAATAAAGTTTGTGATAAGGATGAGCCAAGTGCCGTAACGGGTGACGATGGTTCGTTCACAATTGATAATCTAACTCAAGAACAACTTGAACAAGGTACTCTGTTGATCGAAGTGGTTGCTGGGCAAACCATCGATACCGATAACCCAGGTGTCGTTCTAAGCAAGAGCTATCGCTTAACTGCACCTCCAAAATCCGCATTTATTAGCCCATTAACGACTCTGATTCAAAATGAAATCGAGAGTGGTTCTTCGTTAGAAGAAGCCAAAACAGCTATTCAAGAGAAGTTGGGGACAACACTCGATTTAACGCAAGATTATATCGAAGCCAAAAACAATAATGACTTAGCCGATTCACAAAAAGCGGCCTTTGAAAACCTACACCGCGTAGCTCAAGTTACCGCTTCAGTCATGGCTGAGAACACTGATGCGTTATCAGAAACGGCAGCGGGCGCCGGTATTTCTGTAGAAGCACTCACCGCATTAATTGCAGAGGAAGTAACACGAGTTCTCGACGAAGTCGTTAAGAATATTGAAGCCGCTGGTGAAAACTTCGACCCAAGCGATATTGCGAACAATATCAATCACGATCACATCGACATCAATGACTCAAATCTCGAAGATAAAGTTAAAGAAAACGAAGCAAACAAAGGCTCTAAAAAAGCCGATCTCGCGAAGCTTATCAAAACAGACGGTATCAATTGGTTTGGCGGCGATAATGACACTGGCAAAGATTTAGTAGTTGCCTATGGAACATTGAAGTCTGATACAGATAACTCAGTTACCGATACCAGTTATATTTATGATTACTTTGCTGAGCAATTTGTTGAGTTTGAAGATACACCTGACACAAATAGCATGGTGTTAGGACAAAACGGTTGGGAAGCGAGCGATGACACCTTAACCAGCATTAAGCCGAACAAAGACGGCAGCTTAACTCTAGAATCTAGAAGCTCGATTTTTAGTGAAGTTGCTAGCGCTAAGCAATTAGATATCAGTGGGCTTAATGTTCGTTCCATCATGGATCAAACGGATGATGAGAACGTTTGGTCTAACATTATGCCTGTAGGTTTAAAATTCCCTGACAACACCACCGCATACAAATTGTCTATAGAAGATATCTACGACAATATTTATACCTTTTACAAGGGGGATTGGTGTGCTGAGTATAGCCCTGACCGCTATGAGGCACTCAATAACTCGTGCAACGGCATTAGCGCCTTTAAGAATGGCAGCGATACATGGCTTTCCACTTTGGCATCGACCATTGCTGAAGATGAATCAGACCGTCATGACACAGCGTCTAACAATCATGCTGACTTAATCCCAATGGCAGGCATGGAAAGTGCTGAAGTATTTGCACAGCTGCTTTCTAATGGCACCGTGGTTTATTATTCAAGAGCGTGGAATTTAGATTCTACATTCTCCAAATTGTCAGAACTCGGTTCATGGAAAGATGTATCTTTGAACGGCGAGGTATTACGTCAGGTTACAATCCCTGAATCTATCCACTCGCAAGCTACATGGTCTAACTACCAAAAAGAAGATAATTCCGCTTACTTGTCTGTAGTCGAAGGCTTTGTACGTATTACCTACAAGGAAGTTGAAGATGCAGGTAGTGAGGCTTATGTTTTTGATGAAGCGACTAAGCAGTTCATTTTGGATAACGCATTAACACCACAACCTTTACACCCTCTCAACCTACAGGCTTGTCTTGACTCGCTGCCGGATGCTGAGTTCATTGCGACGGCTAATGACATCACGGTTTACGATGTACAACGCACGCCTATGTGGGAAGAAGCTCCTGTTACAGAGAACCTCACTTATGAGTTTACCTACTTGGGTGACACTTTCTCTTGGCTGAATGACGTTACGTTAGTGACCGGACTTCCAAGTTGGATTTCTGACTTAGCAGGCAGCCTAGAAAAAACACGTGTCGACATCAAAGATTCTGAAGGTGTTTTAATGGGGTACGAGTATTCATATAGCTCTGAAGATCACTACCTAGGTCAAGAGGGCTTTAACTCTGATGACTCACTAGGTTGGGGGGCGGCTAAAGCAGTATTACCACTGACGATTACTGATAACCAAAAAATCATCAATCAAACAGTAGCCTTTGGAACATCAACTAACGCACCACTCACCTCTCAGTACGATTACTGGTGGGACGAAGACAGCGGTGACGCAATCGAAATAGAGTACCCTGGATTAAGAACCCTTTCCGTAGAAACATCATTGGATGAAATCATCAACGGACGACCTTACTATCTATCTACCTTCGACTACCAAGAAACCTACCTAGGTAAAGAGGAAATCACGGTGCCTGCAGGTACTTTTGCAGCATGTAAAGTAACAAGTGAGACACAGTTCGCAGACTACGGACCTATTGATACTCAAATCACCTGGTTGACCAACCGAGGTTCAATTAAGTCCACCCGTGAAGAACCTTCTTGGGGCATGTTGATTAACATGGAAGCAGCTAGCTTACCTTCTGTTCGATAATCGTTAGATAATATGAACAAGCCAATATCTTATTGGCTTGTTTTTTTCGTATTAGCTCTTTAAGCCAACATCTCCATTCACAAAACTTGGTAGCATTTCAAGCTCATCGCTTCCCCTAGCTAAACGCTCTCGCCACTCGGCCGTTGCTGCTCAATTCATAATGGCCAATATAGGCTGGGATAAATACCGATTGCCCTTTAGTAAGGGTTAAATGCTCACCTTTCTGACTCATTAACGTTAAATCATCGTCTATCGCCATTAAAATTTCAGCACCGCTTGTGATGACTTCTTCTCGCTGAGGGCGATGAAAAATATTGAAATCAAAGTCACTAACTGGGATATCATAGCGATCACATTGACCTAACTTTGAAGGTGCTAACAACAAGCGTTCGAACGGGATTGGTGTAAACTCTGTGCAGGCAACCAACTCAGCGACATCAATGTGTTTTGGCGTTAAGCCAGCTCGCAGCACATTGTCTGAATTGGCCATAATCTCGAGCCCAGTCCCCTTGATGTATGCGTGCGGAGTGTTTGCATTCAAATACATCGCTTCACCCGGCCGTAGTGTGATCAAGTTAAGCAGCAGAACGCAAAACAAACCGATATCATTCGGGTACTGGTGGCTAAGCTCAGTAACCAAAGCAAACTCAGATTGACCTTGGTGAGCGGCTGCGTAAGCCAGAAGTTGCTCTAATGCTCGGTGTTTACGTTGGTCGTCCAGAGTTAATAAATCACGGAAAAACGCCTCTAAACCTAGAGAATCAAGGTGGTTGCCAAACTCTTCAACTAAACCAGCCAGCTCGCTCGCATTCAACTTTCTGAACAACCCTAATATTTCATCGAATTCTCGAAAGCCATTCATTGCTTGATATTCAGTGATCGCGTAAACCAATTCAGGTTTGTGGTTAGAGTCTTTGTAATTACGATGTCCTGCAGTCAGAGGGATTCCTGCTTGCTCCTCTCTTGCAAAGCCAACCTCTGCTTGGCGCTTGTTTGGGTGAACCTGAACAGACAACGCTTTTTCTGCTGCCAAGATCTTAAACAAGAACGGCAGCTCACCAAACTCCTGCGCAATATCGCTTGATAGATAGGCCGGTTTATTCTTGTTAATCAGCTCAGAGAGAGGCACCAAGTGCTGGTCAAGCTTAACCATTGAGCAACCTTTTGGATGCGCTCCCATCCAAACTTCCGCTTGCGGCTCTTGTGACTCATTCTGAAAGCCAAACAGTTCACGTATCGAAGAAATGCTCCCCCATGCATAATTTTGGATGGTGTTTTCCATTGGGAAAAATGAGTGTTCTGAGAGGTGGCTGAGTGACATGGCGTTTTCCGTAGTGAGCCCTTTGAACACAATTCAGAGAGCTGATTTCTAATAACGTAAATAATTAGAAAGACTACAGAGCTCGGCTAGAACCCACATGAGATGAGGTCTTAGACGCAATAGGAAAAATTCTTAGAAACAGGTGAGACCGATGAAAAGCGTGAAAATAGTCACATTTGAATATCACGAGTAGAAAGCGCTGAGAATAAGATAGCGGCTTGTATCGCACTGTTTACAGCAGCGATACAAGCATCTGAATACAAACACTAGTGACTATCTTGTTATCGTTCCTTAAAAACCAGAGCGAGCTTCTGCACTTTTCTGAGGTGATTGAGCTTGTAGGAAAGGCAGTAACAGCAAGCCAATAACGGCCGCACAAGTAGAGATGGTAATGAAGAACCCACTCCAGCCGTAAGCTTCTAGAACGAGCGCTAATGGGTAACCAGAAAGTGCTGCTCCCATATAAGCAAACAAGCCAACAAAACCTGTCGCCGCCCCGGCAGAGTCTTTATGTGAACATTCCGCCGCCGCCATGCCAACAAGCATTTGAGGGCCAAAAACAAAAAAGCCAACGCAGAATAGCCCAGCCGCTTGAAACACAAAGTTGGTTAAAGGCATAAGCCATAAAGCCGAAACCGAAAGGAAGATGCCAATCGCAAACAAGATGTTCATTGGACCGCGGTTGCCACCAAACAACCTATCCGATCCCCACCCAGCAACAAGTGAACCAACAAAACCTCCTATCTCGAACAGAGACAAGGCAGCGTTGGCGTTGATCAAACTGTAATCGTGTTCTTCGGTGAGGTATAAATTGCCCCAGTCGTTAACTGCCGTTCTTACGATGTAAACCAACACATAACTAAAGGCGAGCAACCAAATGTACTTATTGCTGAACACATAGGTTTTCAGGATCTCTCGATAGCTTAACCCTTGCCCATGGCTCTCTTGCGCTAATTCCAGGTGATCACTGCGCCACTTCCCTACCGTCGGAAGTCCCATGGTGGTGGGCTTGTCACGTAAGCGCCAGCAGACAATAAGACCGATAAAAACACCAATCACACCCGGCCAGATAAACCCAGCTCGCCAACTGAACTGCAGCGTTAGATAACCCACAAGAATAGGGATAAGCGCTCCACCAACGTTGTGCGCTGTATTCCAGATTGCCCAGCGAAAGCCTCTTTCGGAGCGAGAATACCAAGTCGTCAATAACTTGGAACACGATGGCCAGCCCCAACCTTGGAACCATGCATTCAGTACCCATAGCGAGATAAAAGCCGCTAACGAACTCGAAAAGCCAAACGCGATGTTTATCAGACCAGTCGCGATTAGGCCGAGCCCCATGAAGTAACGCGGGTTCGACCGATCCGATATCGTGCCTGATATAAATTTCGATAAGCCATAAGAAAGATAAAAGAGCGTGCCAATTAAGCCGATATCACCTTTGTCCAAACCTAGGTCGGTGATCATGGCTGGCGCGGCATAATTAAAGGTTTTACGAGTAAAGTAAAAACCCGCATAGCCGACATACATTCCTATCATGATGTGAAGGCGCCAGTAGCGATAACTCTGATTGATCTCATCATCAGTTAGAGCATCACTCTTTGACGTTGTTGAGCGCAGAAATCCAAACATATTCGTTCTCACACTTTAGGTAATGTAACGCTGATATTGGTACCCGAAGATGATCCATTAGCGTTGATTGTCATCTTGCCGCCGAGCGCCTGAACACGCTCTTGCATACCACGAACCCCCATTCCTTTGAGAAGGTCTTGCGCTGTAAAACCAACGCCATTGTCTGAGATCCGAAGATAAGCCAGATCATCTAGAATCAGTTCAATTCTGATTTCGCTCGCGTTGGCGTATTTAGAGGCATTGTTTAGAGATTCTTGGCACAGCCTGAAGATAGTGACCTTGAGCGTGTCACTCAAACACGAGTAATCACCCTGCCAATTTAACTGGATATCAACGCCGTGATCCGAAAACTCCATCTCTCGAATAAGCTGTTCCACGGAATCTTTTAGGTCAAGATCGTCCAACATCTTAGGTCTTAGTTTTGTAAGTAGACGTTTGGTGGTGTCATAAACATTCAAAGACAATGACTCAATCGTCCCCGCACAGCGAACGCTCATCTCTGCCGCATCGACACGTTTAATAATGCTTGCCTGCGTACGAATTGCCGTGATGTTTTGGCCAATTTCATCATGCAGCTCACGCGCAATATCACGACGAACCGACTCTTCAGCTGTTATTAGCTGGCGTGAAAGGTTTTGGTTTCTGGAAAGCTCACTGCGCAATTTGGAGTTGAGATCTTTCTGCTTTTGAACCGCAAGGCCCAGCAATATACCGGTAATAGTTTGAGCCGATAGAGACAAGAGTAAGTCGGTAATTTCGAGTTTAGACGTACCGCTATGAGCAGCAATCAGCGCAACACTGTTTAACAGGGTCGCGAGTAAAGCGCCTTGCCATCCGTAACGAACAGCGAGCAAGATAATAGGGATCGCCATACAAAATGGGGCGAAGCGCCTTAGTTCATCAGGCAAACTGGTTTGTATCAAAATACTGGCCACCAGCAACACACTGTATAAAGCGATGTGACGGATTTTGAACTCTACAACATTATGGATTAAGTAAGAGCCCAGTGGTGACCACTTGTTTTGGAATAGATAGTTCCAGACTAGATAACACATCGGCACCAGCATCAGTCCGCCAGTAATACTCACCAACCACACCATGTAAACAGCCGGAACATGAGAACCCACAACGGCAACATTAATGAATGCTGTGACCATGATTAAGCTCGCCATCACTAACAAGTGACGATTCTGGTCACCAGAATAATAACGCTTGGCAATTAGCGTGACAGGAATACTCAATCCACTGGCGATGAGTATCGTCAGCCATTGAGGTTCATCAAGTAGCAGAGCTAAAGCGATCGCAAGCCCCCACTCGGCAATATAGATAGCAGGCCAATAGTGAGTGCGAGTGTGCAGCGTCATTCCCAATCGAAGTGAAAACGGGAAAAGCAGAATGGCTAACTCAGGGTCATTAATAAAATAGAAGGCAATAACCCACAAACAGAACCATGCACAACCAGCCATAAAAACCCCACACAGGGAGGTGGCTAGGTAAGAACGCATTAATACTGGTCTTGTGTAAACAATTTAGCTAACTCGACGTTGTTCTTAACATTGAGTTTGTCCATAGCATTGGCACGGTGTACATGCACCGTTTTATGGCTAACCCCTAGCTCTACGGCAATAGATTTTACATCGAGCCCTGTCGCCAATAACTGACACACTTCGCTTTCTCTGCGGGTGAGCTGATTTAAAGAGGCTTTATTCTTCATGGGCGTCGCAAGCTTTATGGCGATATCGGGCGTGAGATAACAGCCACCATTTGCGCTCGTGTGTACGGCTTGGATTAACTCATCAGGGCTACAGCGCTTGCTGAGATAACCTTTGGCTCCTAACTCTAATGACTTCTCAACCATCGCCGGAGAGTCATGTACGCTCAGCATGATACTGGCAATGCCTGATGGAATCTCTTCCAATAAGCTCAGGCCACTTTCGTCTTGCATTGAGATATCTAAGATCACGACATCAGGGTGACAACTTGGCAATCCTAGGCGCGCTTCTGCCGCAGAGTTGAATTCTCCCACGACCGTAATATCAGCTTCAAGACTGAGTAATTGAGCAAAGCCAGATCGAACAATGACGTGGTCATCAACAAGCGCAACATTAATCATGATATTAACCAAAATTAAGAGTAAGAAAGAAAAATAGCCCCAACAGGAGCTATCTAAAATTAAGTTTATTAATAGAGATGATACTGAATCGAACTAACGATTGGTATGATCTCACGTGCTTTAAACCAATAAAGCACGTGAGACTCGCTACGCGTTTTGAGACGCTAAGTGTATTTTCTTAGCGTGGCGAATCTTCTTCTCTTCCGCAACCGCAACGAATAGCAGTAACACGATACAAATGGCAGCTGACGTATCAAGCGCTGCGAACGTGCCTTTCCAACCCGTTAAGCCAAAAATAGGTGTGCCGTCTGCAATCATACCTAGGCCAAGTTTGGCAAAGCTGTCACCAATTAAGTAAGCAAATGTACCTTTCACGCCATCCGCAACGCTGATTGCTTTCTTAGGCACGAAACCTACTGCAGCAACACCAATCAGCAACTGAGGACCAAATACTAGGAAACCAAGCACAAACAGTGATGCTAGGTACATGAACTCACTGGTTGCATGCTGGTAGAACTCTAGCGAAACGATAATCAGGCCAAGCGATACACAAGCAACCAAAGCACGGCGTCCGTTCGCAAGGTCTGACAGATAACCCCACATTAACGTACCGACCAGTGCACCAACCTCAAACAGAGTGAAGCCTGAAATCGCGGTTTCTTTTGATAGACCTAGCTCTTGATACGCATAAACGGTAGACCATTGATCGATACCGATACGAACAATGTATAAGAAGATATTCGCGAAGCAGAGCAACCAGATCACTTTGTTTTTCAGGATGTATTCAACAAAGATCTCTTTCTTAGTCATTTGATTTTCTTCAGCAGCCGTATCTTCTTCGCTGACTTCTTCATCAAACAACTCTTCAACCGTACCTAGACCATAGGCTTCTGGAGAGTCATTACCAAAGCGCATACCAATAAAGCCAACCACAATCGCAATGATTGATGGGAACACGAACATACCGATCACGTTGCCATCAAAAAGGTAGTTAGCACCGAACAGAGCAACACCAGCGGCACCTGCGCCACCCACGTTGTGCGACATATTCCAAAGGCCTAAATAAGAACCACGCTTGTTACGAGGCGTCCATTTAGTGATGGTCGAGTAGCTTGAAGGACCGCCGGTACTTTGGAAGAAACCACTCAACGCATAGAAGGCAACCATCAAGAATAAGCTAGCACTGCCACCGCCCATACTGAAGCTGAAGCCCAACATAGCGATACCAGAAAGGACAAGCATGAATGGCAGGAACTGCTTGGTGTTTTTACCATCGGCATAATAGGAAACGACGGTTTTACCGATACCGTAAGTGATAGAGAAACCCAGACCGATAAGACCTAGATCCGTCATCGATAATCCATAAGTAGAAATCATGTCGTTTTGCGCGACATTGAAGTTCTTACGGATCAAATACATGGTTAGATAACCAATGAACACGACGAGGTAAGATTGTAGGAATGGTTTAAACCACATTTTTCTTCTAGTTTCGACCGGAAGATCCAGCGTCGGTTTTCGAACCTGATCTAGGAACTTTAACATTGTGAACTCTCTTATTTTTTGTGAGGTCTGCACGGCATAATTGCGGCCATACATTGTTTGTTAGTTGACCGTGAAATAATAAGGAGTCTAAAAATCGACCGCATGAGAGAGGGTCTTAGAATAACTAGGAAAAATTCTTAGTTCAGAATTGGGAGTCAAGAAAGCGTGAACAGCATCACTTTGTTTACGGTCTGTTATGGATTGATATTACGATAACAAAAGTCACTCATTTCAGGGCTGACGAACCTTGTAAATAAACAGAAACGAGTGGATTACTTCACTAAAAAAACACCAGTATCGGTTCATCACCATAAAACTCCATGGTCATGGTGTGTCCGATACTGGTTCAGCATTCATTCTGATTAAAATAGATTCAATAGGCTTGTTACGTTTCGCGTGAATCGTACTACAGTCGCTTGCCGCTACCGTCTTCCCACATTACTTCACATTCATCTTTGATGGCAGCTTTTAATAATTCAACCAGTGGGAACGCTCGACTACCGATATTAACAGGCGCTTCAACCACCTCTTCTTCATTGTCGTCATCAGTATTTTCATGCTCTACGGACTTGCTCTGCTCTGCTGCAATAGCAGCACGTAGATTATCCAGAGCTTGAGGAACCTCTGAAGCATCCATAGCACCTGGGATGGAGCCGCTATGCCCAAGCATCTTGATGAACTGGAGGCCGACTTCACCAAACATCGTGACACTAGCATGAGCTTTACAACTAAAGGTAATTAACATAATGAGCCTTTCTTAATTTTGGTCGTTTACAAACTATGTGGAGTAACTCTCTGGAAAGCAAGTAGATAAACATCAAACAACGGTTACAAGTTTGATGCTTAAATCTAATCTTCTAGAGATGACCAGCACCATCGGTGATATACATCACTATTTGGAATTGATTGAACAGCCTTTCATATGAAACCTTGATAGTAGTCACACTAAATAGACATCTAAGCCTCTGCATAGCTTGTTATTTAATCTACTATTAACACCATTATCAAAAACTTTGGCACAGATCACATGAAAAGGCTCGTCGGCAGGCACCTAGAAGAAATGGCGGACATACGATCCACCCGCAAGCAAAAAATTGTCCACTCCTTTTCACTGACTGCCGCTGCGTTATTCATTTTCTACACTTGGGCTTACTTCCAAGGCCAACATTACACACTGTCGGTTTTCGAATTGTGTTTTGCACTGATCGCTATCTCCAATGCATTTTACGTAAGAAAAGTCATTAACCCTGAATATTCCGAATTGATCCTGAGCGGTGTTTTACTGGTTCAAGGGGTCATCCTATTTTTGTACAGTCACGCCATTCCTGACCGAATTCTTTGGCTCTACCCTATTCTGGCGGCGGTGATTTTTATCAATGACTTCAGAATTGGAATCATCTTCAGCACCTCATTTTGTTTGTTTATCAGCACCTTGATTACGGCAATGCCCAATAACTTTTCTCTGCCATTTAACAGCACACATCGGTTTATTCTTAGCCTGTTTACTATGAGCTTGGTGTGTCACACATCCGCTTATTACTACACAAAAGCCGTCAGTTATATCCAACGCCTTTATAAAGAAGGCATTGAAGATCTGGCCTACAGAGACCAACTTACCGGATTGGCCAACCGTTGGAGCTTTGAGCGCTGGGCTGTAGAAAAGCTTGCGACAGTGGATAGTGAGCGATCACTTACGGCATTGGTCTTTTTGGATATAGATGGCTTTAAAGGCATTAACGACAGCTACGGGCACGATGTGGGAGACAGTGTCTTACAGCATTTTGCCAATCGCTTGAGCAACAACATTCGAACCAGAGACAGAAAAAGCCATGAATACGATTATTCCATCGCGCGCTTTGCTGGAGACGAGTTTGTTCTGATGCTCTACGATGTGCCAACTCGTAAAGATCTAGACGGCATTCTAGATAGGATCTGCGGGCTGTTCGAAAGCGGCTGCCAAACAAACGAGAGAATCAAGGAATTGACGTTAAGTGTTGGGGTTGCTTTGTATCCGCAAGATGCCCAAGAATTACATGAGCTGACGAGATGTGCTGATAAAGCGATGTATGTTGCCAAGCATTCAGGAAAAAACCGATATGCTTATTATCACGACAACCCAGTATCAACCTTGATAGAAGAACTACCGACGAATCTAACCTGCTCAGGGTCAGATTCTTCTGAACTTGAAGATTGTCTTGAAGCAAAGGTCGAAGGGAACAATGTTACGCTATTAAAAACGCGCCAACGCTAGCCATTCCTATAACGGAGCGGCGCTGCTAACCTGCAAGGTACATAAGCCAAAGACTCACTAACCCGATCATAATAATCCATATGACTTGACGTGTTCGGTTTGGGTTATTCCCTTTAGGTCGCCTCACCACGGTTTTAAAAGCGGCTTGCTTAGCTGACTGAATAAACGGCGCTTCTATCTCACGTTTTTTCACGCAGCGTTTAACTGCGCTGTTTGCAACCTCTGTAAAGCGCTGGCTTTGCTCCGTTGTAAAGTCGTTATCAAAACCTATCCGACCATGCCTTTCGCCATGTTTTTGCTGAACTGCCATAGCGGCCTCCTTGGCGATATACTCTCTATTGAGTATAGACATAATTTCATATTGTTACCTGTTCAAGATTTTCGAATAAGTCACTCAACGCTGTGCCATCTTCTTTTTAAATCAAATTACATAAACTACAGCTATTCAAGTTTATGAGGGTTTCAAAATGACGAATGTAAGAGCAGTAGATCATGTGATTACAGCACATGCCACCTCAGATGGTGATGGCGTCAAAATCCAACGACTCGCAGGTTTTAATAACGCACGTTTCTCTCCATTTTTAATGATTGATGAACTGAAGTCGGATGAAAGCAAAGACTATGTTGGCGGCTTTCCTCCACATCCTCACCGTGGGATAGAAACGCTCACTTACATGCTCCAAGGTCACTTCCAACACAAAGACCATATGGGGAATGTTGGAGAGCTACGCAGCGGTGGCGCTCAATGGATGGCCGCAGGACGTGGTGTCATTCACAGCGAAATGCCAATGATGGAAGAAGGTGCGCTGCATGGTTTTCAGATTTGGATAAACCAACCTGCGACACACAAAATGCAGCCAGCTCAGTATCACGATTTCCAAAGTGAAAGCATCGCGGAGCATCAAAGTGAGCAAAGTGGTTTGTTAAGAGTGATTGCCGGAGGGTTTGAACTGCACAACCAAACTGACAAGGATTCAGAGGCTTTACGAGCGCAGGGTCCATTACAGAAAACAGGTGTGCCATTAAGCGTTGCGGATTGGCGCTCTCATTCTGGGCAAAAAGTCACGTTAGGGACTAATGTTAATCACAATGCCATGACTTATGTGTACCGAGGCAGTATTAAGATCGGCGACAAAGTCATCAACCAAAGTCAACTTGCCCTGCTCACCAAAGCTGAATTGTTGTCTTTAGAAAGCCTAGAAGATTCAGGTGTACTGATTTTTTCTGGTCAGCCGATTAATGAACCTGTCGTGCACTATGGTCCGTTTGTCATGAACTCGATGGAAGAGATTGAACAGACAATTCAAGACTACAACAACGGTGTGTTTGAGACTTACTGATGTCTTGGCTTTGAGCTTTGAAGGTTGAAGAGATTTTGCAACGAACAACGATTTGGTCATCCATTTGATGACTACAAAAACAAGTGACACTATCCACTGCCGGTTACTATCACTTATTTAACCACGCTCCTAGAGCGTGGTTTTTTTCTATTCAATCAGAGACAAACGATGCCCTGATTGAACAAATTTAGATCTGATTACAAATACTCACATAGGTAAGCTGTCGCTTCTTTTACCTGTAGGTCGAATGAAGAGTCACCCGCAACGTCAAAAGACTCACCAGATTGGTATGTCGTCCAATCATCATCGCCAACACGCTTTACAATCAAAGCACCTTTAACAACGGTCATCTTTTCTGGAGCCGCAGTACCAAAAGTGTACTCACCAGCCGCCATTACACCAACACTCACATCAGCACCAGACTGGTTAAACGCTAACGACTTAACGCCACCTTCAAAGTATGTGTTTTCTTTAATCATTGTACTTCCTTGTTATCTTCAAATTGCAATTATTGAGCTCACCGAGTAAGCCTATGCGTAAATTTAGGTGATAATTGTTTTAACCAATTCGAGACTTTCCTACAAGAAATAAATACGCATAGCTTAGGCATTTCTTGAATTCGCTTTCATTGATAACGTAAATACCAAGGAATCAGGCAAAAAATCGCCAACGCAACCAAATTTATTGGAACATTCGATCCTGCTTCTAACTCTTATAACAATTTTTGCAAACTAAGGTTTTAGTTAATAGAATCTAAAATAATATCAGTGGGAAAATGAAGAAATAATGGCAAAAAAGTCGGTCAAAAGCAGAGATTTATTTGCCAACTCGTTACTCTACAGCTTCCTATTAGCTGGTTTTATGATTGCCCTCACCGCGGGCTATTTTGCTTACCAAGCCCACCAACAATCTGTCAGCCCAAGCAATGTCTATGGCACATGGATAGAGATTGCAGCACCACCTTACAATACTGATACCCTGACACTTTCAGAAAACGGTGTGATGATGAATCATCGTCTTATCACTACCTCATTCGATTTTGACGGGAAGATCGTCACGATCAACACTGGCTCTGGAACCACCGTTTACACCATCAGTGGTACTTACGATTCGCCTCGCTTAAAGCGATTAGAGCCAAGCGTACCATCTCAGCAATTTATTAAAGAAGGCTACGAAGATACTGCGACTGGTGATACCCATAGTGTCATGCAACAACGACGCGCTTCCTTAGCTGAGCAATTCAAAAGATAACCCTCTTATCCATACTGCCATAAGCATTCGTCTTCAAGTTTACCCGTCGATCGACCCCGCTCGCTCAACATACTTCACTTTGTGATTCAGCTTCAATCCACAGTATTTTCTTATAGTTTGTCGCACCTTTTCATAACTTCATGTTGTGAATTTTCACTTGTGAGATTTTCCTACTGAAGGATGTTTTATTTTATAAAACATGGACTCAGCATCTCACTCATTAAGCAACAGAATTGTAACAAGATACAATTTTTTAGTTGTCCATCGAAAACGGATTTATTTTCAGTTATAAAATTAAAACTCTCTCGAATACTGACTGGGAAGCTCCTTCAAAACTGACTGGAGCCGTTTTATGGGGCCATTTGGTTCTCGTAACCTTCAAGGAATGAGAGAAAAAGTATGATTCGTATAAATACCTGTGCTGCGAGCATTGCTCTAGCGCTATCTGGTACAGCATTAGCTGCTCCAACAGCACCTAGCATCGACATGTACGGTTCCAACAACCTGCAATTTTCTAAAATTGAACTCGCGATGGAAACCACCTCTGGCTACAACCAGATGGTTAAATATCACGACAAAGCAAAAGTCGACGTTAAGTTCAACCAATGGAGCGGAACGTCAGGAAACACGTACAACATCTACTTTGATGGCGTTAAAGTAGCCACTGGCCCAATCACTGGCAGCCAAACCACGGCTTCATTCGAATATGGCCAAGGCGGCTTATTCGAAATGGAAATAGAAGCGTGTGACGAAACAGGTTGTAGCAAAAGCGCACCCGCTAAAATCACGATTGCCGATACAGATGGCGCACACTTAGCGCCACTTGCGATGAATGTGGATCCAAACAACAAGTCATACAATACCGACCCAAACACGGTAGTAGGCACTTACTTTGTTGAGTGGGGTATTTATGGTCGTGATTACACGGTTGATAACCTACCCGCTGACAACTTGACCCATATCCTTTATGGCTTCATCCCAATTTGTGGTCCTAATGAATCAGTAAAATCGGTAGGCGGCAACAGCTACAATGCACTAATGACAGCCTGTCAGGGTGTAAACGATTACGAAGTGGTGATTCATGACCCATGGGCGGCTTTCCAAAAGAGTTTCCCGCAAGCTGGTCACGAATACAGCTCACCTATCAAGGGTAACTACGCAATGATGATGGCGCTAAAACAGCGCAATCCAGACTTGAAAATCATCCCATCAATTGGTGGTTGGACACTGTCTGACCCGTTCTTCGATTTCACTACAAAAGCGAACCGCGACACGTTCGTTGCATCGGTTAAGAAGTTCCTAAATACATGGAAATTCTACGATGGTGTCGATATTGACTGGGAATTCCCAGGTGGAGGCGGTGCTGCTCCCGATCTTGGTGACCCTGTAAATGACGGCCCTGCTTACATTGCATTGATGGCAGAGCTGCGCGTTATGTTGGATGAGCTAGAAGCGGAAAACGGTCGTACTTACGAGCTAACATCTGCGATCGGTGTTGGTCACGATAAGATTGAAGACGTGAACTACGGCGATGCTATCCAATACATGGATTACATCTTCGCAATGACTTACGACTTCTACGGCGGTTGGAACAACGTGTTAGGTCACCAAACAGCACTCAACTGCGGTAACTTCATGCGCCCTGGTCAATGTGATGGCACAGGGCTTGATGAAAATGGCGAGCAGTACACCGGCCCAGCTTACACCACAGACAACGGCATCCAGTTGCTACTTGAGCAAGGCGTTCCAGCGAACAAACTTGTGGTTGGTACAGCGATGTACGGTCGTGGCTGGGAAGGCGTATTACCATCATCACTCACCGATCCTAGCGACCCTATGACAGGGGTGGGTAACGGCAAACTGAAAGGCAGCTCTGCGCAAGGCGTATGGGAAGATGGCGTTATTGACTACAAAGGCATTAAAGCGAACATGCTTGGTGCAAACAACCAAGGCATCAACGGCTTTGAGTATGGTTACGACGAAATGGCAGAAGCGCCTTACGTTTGGAACCGTACTTCGGGCAAGCTGATCACATTTGATGATGACCGCTCAGTAAAAGCAAAAGGCGCGTACGTTCGTAGCCTTGGCCTTGCGGGTCTATTCTCTTGGGAGATTGATGCAGATAACGGCGACATCCTCAACGCAATGCATGAAGGCCTAGCGGGCGGAACAACAGATCCTGTCAACCGCGAGCCAACAGCTGCCGCAGGCGCAGACCAATCGGTTGAAGGCCCAGCTTCTGTTTCTCTAGACGGTAGTGCTTCAAAAGACAGCGACGGCTCAATTGCGAGCTACGCTTGGTCACAAGTAAGCGGCACGGCAGTAACGCTGGCGAACGCTAATGCGGCTGTTGCAAGCTTCGATGTGGTTGAAGTCGCTCAACAAGAAGTACTAACCTTCAGCCTAACGGTAACTGATAACGAAGGTGCTACTGCAACTGACACAGTGGTTGTAACAGTAACCCCTAAGGACACAGGTCCAGTCAATACAGCACCAGTTGCGATTGTTTCAGCTCCAGCTGAAGTTAATGCGGGTGACGTAGTCGTGGTTGATGCTTCGGCTTCGAGCGATGCTGACCAAGATACATTGACCTTCACGTGGGATGTGCCTGCTGGTATCGATGCAACGGTTCAAGGTGCTTCAGTGAGCTTTGTCGCGGCGGAATACACGCAAGATACAACGCTGAACTTCTCTGTAACGGTCAGCGATGGCACTGATACATCGGTTGCGGCTACTTCAGTGAAAGTTCTAAAGAAAACCACAGGCGGCGGTACGTGTACTAACGCTTGGGATTCAGGCGCGGTTTACACTGGTGGCGACCAAGTGACTCAAGGCGGTAAGATTTGGGAAGCGAAATGGTGGACAACCGGTGAAGATCCAACAACGACAGGCCAATGGGGCGTGTGGAAAGAGATTGGTCCTGCAAGCTGTTAACTAAAAATAGGGTTGAGCTAAACACCAACTAAGCATCAACTAAATCCCTAAAACAAAGGCCAACCAGATAATGTCTGGTTGGCCTTTTTAGTGTTTGTTTTCTTAACCTGCGTTCTACTGGCTTGATTAGTTAAAGTTAACCAATCAAGTTATCAAAGCTCTCAAATACTTGTGGGCACTTCATTACTCGCCCGTGGCCCTGTCCTTGAGTCGCAATTAAAGTAACGCGACCCATTTCATTAGCAGCACGCTGAGACACATCAAACTTAGTAAACTTGTCTTGCTCATCATGAACGATGATCGTCTGAGACTCACGAAGCGCTAGCTTTCCATAGGGATCAACAGACTGAATCGGGTAGTTAAACTGCTCTTCGACTTCTCCAACTACCGCCTCGAACAGTTTCATTGAGTAGCCAGAACGCGCAACGCTGCCAAATAGGTTTTCTAGATAATCCAGTACAGGTGCAATCAGCAATAATGGCTTGTTTTCCAATTTAACGTGCTTACATTCCAACGCAGAAGCCGTACCCATGCTGTGGCCGACCAAACCAGCTACCTCACCTACCGAATCTAGAATCGCTTCAAGACCGTTCACAAACGCAGGAATATGACCATGTACACCATCGCTGCCACCATGAGCAGGATGATCGTAAGCCAGAGCCGTAAAACCTTTAGCAGCAATATGTTCCATCAGAGGGAAAAACTGACTCGCAGTGCCAGACCAACCATGAGTCAGCACCCAAACAGGTCCGGTACCTAAAGAATAGGTTTTTATAACGCCATCACGACCTTTGATTTCACTCTTGATAAGCCCTTGGGGATCGGCATTTTTTTGCTCGGTACGCATTGGCGTGAGCAGCAGCTTACGTGCGGTTTTCTTCGCATGACTCGGCGCTAGAATGTAATGCAGGTTGGTTGTTGCGCCAATTAAGCTGCGCTTGAAGCTGAATTTGTTCGATGTATTAAAGTAGATTTTGTCACTCATGACCGTTCCTTGTATCGCCATCATCATTGGCGGATCGAGCTCGGCCCTGAAAATCGAACGACCGTGCTATTTGTTAGTATAAAAAATGACGATAGCGCTGTTTATGATTGCTTGCCGCCACTTCTGTTAAAATCTTTTGCAAACCTTAGTTAAGCAAAGTCACATGATTTGCGAGTTAACCTGCTGTATGTATTAAACCGCTCTCCAACTGGCTACCAAGCGCTCGACACCACTCCAAAAATGGGTGTGGCTCGCTTGTTGGCCTCGTAACGAGTAGAACAAGTTCGCACTCAAATAAAGACCGTATAACTCGAAGGTTGCCTGTTTCGGGTCTAAATCGGCTCTGAACTGTTTGCTCTCAACCGCTTTTGCTACCTGAATCGTCAAGTAGTCAATCCACACTGAAATGGTTTTCTGCAGTGCTTTCTGAATCACAGACCTTTCACTGCCCGCATCTTTCCATGCATCAATAAACATGCAACTGCCTTGGAATGAATGGTTCCAGCCCAACCAATTGTCGAGCAGCTGTTTCAATTTCGCTTCAATATCACCATCTCCCAGCTCTCTTGCGGGAATGATGACTCTTTCGGTGAATATGGCGTTGGAATACTCGAGTACAGAGAGTTGCAGGTTTTCTTTAGAGTTGAAGTGTGCAAACAAGCCACTCTTAGACATGCCACACTGCTTGGCTAACTCGCCAATCGTCAAACTCTCAAGCCCATTCTCACTTGCAAGCGCGAATGCATGGCTCAAAATATACTCTTTGGTTATCTTTCCCTTACTCATTATTCACCAATAATAAATCTGATACATTATTTTTAGCACGTTCGTTCTTTTTTTCAAGATTTTTTACTTAACCCTAGGTATTCATTTTGTCTTATCAAAGAACTGTGGAAAAATGCGACAGTATTCAAAGGAATTTGAGTTAACCGATTATTGAGTTTAATAACTAGGGAAAGAGAATGAACACACTTTGGGAACAGTTTGCGTTTTCGGCGTCGGTAACAGGCCCTATCTGTTTAATGCTGTTTCTTGGTGTGATGCTCAAGCGAATCGGCTTAATCAATGACAATTTCATTGATGTCGCATCTAAGGTGGTATTTCAAGTCACCCTGCCCGCGATGCTATTTCTGAGTATTGTTCAATCGAATCACAACTTTTCAGCCAGTAGCGCGTTAGTTGCGTTTGGCGTCATCGCTAACTTTGTCTTTTTCTTGTTCACGATTTTCTCAACCAAATTAGTATTTAAAGGTTCGAAAGATCAAGGTGTGATTGTCCAAGGTGGATTCCGCGCCAATACCGCGATCATCGGCCTCGCCTATGTGGCTAATATCTATGGCAACCAAGGCGTGGCATTGGCGGCTATCTATGTCGCATCTCTAACCGTGTTGTATAACATTCAAGCCGTGATTGCACTGACACCCAAAGGCGAAGACACTGGTGCGAAAGCGATTAAAGTGATCGCTAAGTCGATTACCAAGAACCCATTGATCATCGCTATTTTCTTAGCGGTCGTCTTCTATGCGCTTTCGATTCCTATCCCAAAAATGGTCACTGATGCTGGTCAGTACTTTGCCAACATGACGTTACCTTTGGCACTGCTGTGTACCGGTGGGTCGCTGGACATCAGCTCGCTCAAACAAGAAAAGTTATCGACGTGGTTCGCCTCTAGCTACAAGTTAATTGCCTCACCGTTACTGATTACACTGGCGGCTGGGTACTTAGGATTTGAAGGGCTCGATCTCGGGCTTATCTTCTTGATGAGCGCAGCACCAACAGCAGCGGCAAGCTACGTTATGGCTCGTGCGATGGGAGGAAACTCAACACTGGCGGCTAACATCATCGCGCTTACTACTGTTGTTTCTCTTATCACTTGTACTCTCGGTATTTTTGTACTTACTGCAATGGATTTAATATAGCTGCGACAGGCTTCAAAAAACCGACACTAGCCTTGAAACAAAGGTCATAAGCCTTGATTTAGGACTAACTGGTTGGGCATAAAGACTGCTAGATTTCGTAAAAATTTTACTAAGAGATCTGATATGTCTTCCGTTCAACATACGCCTTCACAACACATCGCCAGTATCGAGTTAGGCCGAGTGATTGCTATCTTGGCGATCATTGGTTTACACGGTCAAATGGCACTCACTTATTGGCAAATAGATGAAGTGCCTTGGATCGGTTATGTACTCAACCAAACCGCTCGTTTTGCGGTACCTCTGTTTTTCCTAATTTCCGGTTATCTTATTCAGCCCAAGCTGACTGCCTCCCCGTGGCAAACCGTCATTAATTACTCTAAACCACTGCTTAAGGTTTGGTTAGCATGGAGCATCATTTGCTTAGTGATGCCATTCAACCTCGCGAAGGTAGAAGAGTTTGGTTACCTAGGTGAGCGCCAAGGCTATTGGGGTTTCTTAATGAACACGCCACTTAACTCTTTCTTAGAGGGTGGATTGGTTCATTTATGGTTTATTCCCGCTCTGGTTTGTGCAGTTTTGATCATTGCTTTGATAGTCGAAATAAAACTCGACAAACTGCTATTACCAGCGGCCATTGTACTTTACGTTTATGGTGTTTTAGCGGGCAGCTACGCAACGCTAACCGGGTTAGAAGCACCTTTCTTCACGCGTAATGGCCCGTTCTTTAGCACGTTAATGGTGACCTTAGGTTTCCTCATTCGTCAGAATCAATGGAAGGTGTCATCCGCTAAAGCGCTGGCGTTATTAGCGTTAGGCATGTTGATTCACTTTGCTGAGGCGGCGTGGCTCACCACGTTCGACGTCGGATTCAACATGAATGATTTCTTGTTTGGTACGGCACTATGGGGAATGGGCGTATTTATGTGGCTTTTGGCTAATCCAAACATCGGCGACTATGCGTGGGTTCGCGCGATCTCGAATCGTATGTTAGGCATCTACGTTTGCCATTTGCTGATCATTATCGTGCTGTTCAATGTCTGTGGAGTCTTAGGCATTACGGAATTGACAAAAGACGTTACGGTATTTTTTGGCACCGTATTGTTGAGCTTCGGGTTGGTTGTTGGAATCGAAAAAACACCACTGCGACGCGTGCTGCTTCGTTAGTGTTTGTGCCTAACATCATCAGCTAAATCAGTTTTAAAGAGTCACAAAAAGTAAAGGCAAGATAACGGATTATCTTGCCTTTATTTCATCATGTCAGTAATGAGACTGTGTCACTCGCTGGAGTGTTATCGGAACGCCATTGCGCCCTTGCCAACACCTTCATAAGCGACGATTTGTAGTGATTGGTTCTCTGCTAGGCTAGGTTCAACTTGATCCGCGATATAGCCAGCAAGTAATTCCACCGTGGTATCTGTCGGTAAAATTTCCGTCTCACTCTTAGCAATCGCTAGCTCAAATTCGCCTTGTGGCGCGGTGTAGCGGAAGCCATAGTGACTTTCATCATTAACACTGTTCGCGTTTTCACTCAGGTTAAGTGATGAAACTGAAACTTGGTCTTCTTTAGAACCTAAATAAATGTCTTCCCAACGCTGAGCAAATGCTTGTTCACGTTGCCCGTCACGCTGACCATCGACCACGATTTCTACTGGAGAACGGTGACCATGCGCGATGCGTTGGCAGTTGCCATCATGCTTTTTTAAACCATGGGTGTAGTGGTAGAACGCGCCATTAATGTTCTCATGACGTAGGGTGATCTCTAACCCTGTGACGTTACTTGGTAGGTTATCGCGAAGAATATTGTAAACGTGTGCGGTCACACTCTCGATGGTGATCGCTTCTGCATCAATGAGGCAATATGCTTCATCAGGGCAATGTAGATGAAGACTCTTGTCACCACGCAACACATCAACCTTAGAGTAGCCCGCTTTGCTCGCTTGAAGAACAATTGCAGCGCTCTGCATTGGCAGCAGCAAACGGTGATCAACATGCTCATCGACAAGCTGTTTGATCTGCTTTTTGACCTTGCTAAAATCCAGCACCATGCTCATTTCATTAAGTTCACCAGACATGGTGACATCTAAAATCCAACTATCTCCTACGACCCCTCTGTGTTCACAGATGTATGAAGAATCGATAACGGTAAGGTCTCTTACAAATAGGTTCAAGTTGAACTCCTTAATACTTTAATGAGATACGGGAGGCTGAATAATGCTCAGCAGGCACTTCGTCTCATTGATGTCTGATAAAATAGGACGGGCAGGATGTTACAACGAGCTAATAAAGTCCACCTTTTTACACCGTCATTCGAGAAATGAACAAACTACGCTCAATTTCCGCTAAAACATAGGCCAGCCTGATGCCAATAGCCATATTGCAGGTAGGGATGGCCAGCGCTTCACGACGCATTTTGCTTTAGCCAAAGGCGCGGCGACACTCCGGCAACATGTTGAAAAGCACGTGAGAATCCTGAATAGCTATTGTAACCCACTTCATCAGCGACCCAATTGATCGGCTTATTTTGCAATAACAGAGATTGAGCAACAGAGACTCGCCACTTTTGCACATAATCTCCCGGCGTTTCACCCACTTCCCGTTTGAACGCTTCAATAAACTGAGTACGAGACATCGCGGCCAGTGACGCCATTTCGGCAAATAAACAATGCAAGGCTGCGACAAATGCCTGTGTTCCGTGTGAGCGCTAGACAAGCTCAACTCCCCCGCGCTCAATACATGAAGGTGGCCCTCTTTACCTTGTTGCGCGTTAAATGACGATACTCCACACAGGTTTCCAGAATAGAAAACGCCAGTGCGTATCGAGAAGTGTTCCATTAGTTGTGAAAGCAGATCCATGCATCCTCCGAACGATTCGCTTAGTTTTTAGTTCTTTTGTCCCTCTATAGACCGGACGAGTGGGCTAAATTATTTCAAACAAGATAACCAACACTGACAAGGAACTTGATATGTCACACATGAAATCGACCAGTCAAAAAATCACTCTAATGGCCGCGTTACTAGGCACCAGCTTTTCGTTAATGGCAGCAGACCTTGATATGAGTGTCGACAGCAATAACCTCGCAATTAAAGGCTATGATCCTGTCGCTTACTTTGCCAATGAAGGTCCAGTAAAAGGCACATCTGAGTTCACAGCGACCTATAAGAATGCGATCTATAACTTTGCGAGCAGTGAAAACAGAGATGAATTTCGAGCCAATCCAGAAGCCTATGCCCCTCAATATGGCGGTTACTGCGCGTTTGGAGTAGCCATGGGTAAGAAGTTTGAAACCGACCCTCTCGCTTGGAAGGTGGAAGATGGAAAGTTGTATCTGAACTTAGACAAATCGGTTCAGAAACGCTGGCTGGAGAATACACAAGAGTTCATCCAAGACGCCAACAGCAACTGGACAACCATCAAAACCGTAGAAGCCTATAAGCTCTAGCCTACAGCGCTTATCCATTGCCCAAGAATAAAACGGAAGCGACCGAACGCTTCCGTTTTCATTGGGATTTTCCCCAAAGAGGCCAACCCAAAGCGATTGGCAACACCTACTAAGTCCATTTCTATTCTATACTCCTAGCAGATAAGCTTTTCTTTTTATGGAAGAATAATGATATTACCTAGGATTTTTGCACTTGGGCTCTGCGCCTTATCAACACTGAGTTATGCAGCTCCATGGCAGTTCGTCAAAAGTGAAGACGGCATCATCATTGATAAGAGACCTCACAGTGAAGGCTTAGTAGAGATACGAGCACAAATGCAAACGCCCACCACTTACTCCGGTTTTTTACTGTTGCTGGAAGACAGCGAGAACGTGCCAAACTGGATAGACAATGTGTCGCAAAGCCGTGTCTTGATGCAGATATCTGAGGCAGAAAACATCGTCTATACCCAATTCAAAGCGCCTTGGCCTGCTAGAGATCGCGATATGGTGACCTACTCAAAGTACAGCATCGAGGATGGGCAGTTTGTCTTGTCGATAAAGGATGCGTCTAACTATTTGGCGAAAGAATCTGGGTATATTCGAATTTACGATGTGGACGCACTTTGGACGCTGCAACCGCTCACTAATGGCAATACTTACATCACCTACACCGCATATGCGAACGCAGGTGGCATCTTGCCCAATTGGTTGATGAATAAGTTATCGATAGGCAGTGCGCTGAGCACGTTTAAGGGGCTGAAAGAACAGCTACCAAAATACCAAGGCCAGCAGCACCCCAACCTGCCAAGTGAGTCTCGTTAGCGGTACAAGTAAATAGGTAAATAAGGTTAAAGACTAAGGTCTTCTTGCTAGGTCGCGAGCTAAGATAAGCGCTAAACCAAACACCTGAAGAAACAGGGCGATGTTCTTATAGAAAGCCATTTTCTCATCAAGCCTTTGGATCAACTCAACCAAGGTCAGGTTATCCAAATAGTAGTCATCAATTCGTGATCGTTGCGATTCTTGGGCATTGTTTATCAGCATCATAAGCTTAGGTAAATTAGCCAACGAGATGGCCGGCACCTCGTCACTCACCCAACTCCGAAGTTGTCCGCGAAGCGCTTCATCAAGAACAGTGGCAGGTTGAGCGATTTCTGGGGATAGCTTATCAAGGTGAATCAGGATCGCTTCACGCTTACGCTCTAAGGTTTCGATCGTATTCCAGGACAGTTGTATAGAGTACACATTACCGTATTTACGATCGTTGTATTCCGATTTCTCCGCTTCAATTTTATCGAGCACCAAGCTCGACATGACAATCGCCATGATGTTGAGTATTAGCCCTGCAAGGACAATCGCCCAAGCAGGAGGAAGGCGCAATGCCATAATGCTCCCTAGAACATTTTATCAAAAGGTAGGTAAGCTAAGTTTAGGACAATCAAGGAGATCATGCAGATAAGCGTTAACACCATACCCACTTTTCTGCCTTTGAAATTCTTCGCTAAGATCCCTTTAGCGTGAATCACTCGCCCCACAATAAACGCCACACCAATGACATGAATAAGCCACACACCAGCCCCATTCATCTCTAGCAACCCCATCAAAATCACCGTGATTGGGATGTAATCCATCGCGTTACTTTGTGCCGAACGTGCTATCTGTAACGACTCAACACCGCCATCGGCATGAGCAACAAGATTGATTCGTCTTTGCTTAATAACTTCAATCGCCAACCAAATCATTACTACCGTCAGCAGAGCTGCGTAAAGTGCTGTAACCATCATATTTCCCTATTTTTTTGTCTTAACTCAGTGTTCTTTTCTATCTTTTCGACATTAACCGCCAAGATAAAATGATAATCACGCCCGAGCACTTGTAAGAGATCTCTCACACCGAACGTAAGAGATCACAATCAAGCTTCGCAGAAAATTCCTAAAATACAAACCCAACCCCTTGTTTTGTATGAATCCACGCATATTTCTTTCGGTTAGTGAGTACATTTATTTCTTGAGGTGGATTGTGAGTAAAGCCTCTGCAGTGTTTAATACACATGTCGACAGGGAGTTGGCAGGAACAGGAAAAAGCCTAACGGATTAGGTATCTTCAGGATGAAGATTTGATGACTTAGGATGAGTTATCAGCAAGGAAGTTTTGCTCTAGGATAGAGTCGCTTGTCAGGATGATGAGTTAGCAAGGACACCGCTAGGAAGGCGATGAATTGGATAGGTTAAAGGATTTAGCCACGTCAAGGAACGATGCAGGGAGCACCAGTTACCTATTGAAAGATAAGTAACGCGCAGTAGCAGGATGGCTACGAAAAGAATAGACCCCGTTTGGTGAAAGCCAAACGGGGTTTCCTTTTTTGTAACGTCTAAAAGCTGTTAGCAGCTAACCGTTAAAAGTCACGTTACAAAATAATGTTCATCAAGAACATTGCACCAAAGGCATTCAATACCGAAATCGCGATCATCACCGGGATATAACGACCTTCAGTACCAATTGGTCCCATAATACGACCCATGTATTGAACCTGAGAGCCCATCAAGTAGATAGCTGGCGCCAAGATAGCGATATGGTTGCCGTTCAGAATGCCTTGATCAAACAACGTGATAACCACACCCACAGCACCACCCATCGACATCCACGCACCAATCAATACTGCTGCCGCTTCGCCAGGTAAACCAAATACCGCCATGATTGGAGCAAAAACACTGCCCATCAAATCCAGCGCACCGGTGATCTGCAATGCCTTGATGATCACAAACGCCATCAAAACATTCGGTACCGTAGAGGTAGTCGCAATAACCCAGCCTTTCTTAGCACCTTCAACGAAAATATCAGTAACCATTGGTTTCTTTGCTTTAACTTCGCTCATTATGCTACTTCCTCTGCCAGTTTTTGTTCTTTGTCTGATTTTGGTTTGTCTTCTTTGCCTTCAGTAATGTTGAGGTAAATACGGAACAGGTTCGCACCGACAAACTTGAAGATGAACATCACAGCCACAGCCAAACCAATTGACGATGTTACCGCCAAAGAACCATCCATCGCCGTTAGAGTGAACAGAACCGCTCCTGAAGAGAAAAAGTTAACGATCGCCGCGCCCGCCGTAAACTGGAACATGGTGAAGACATCGGTTTCACGCTTAGTCAAATGCCCTTCATCTTTCAGCTGCCTCGTCATCGCTGCACCCGCATCGGTACTTTGCAAAGAAGCAATCAGTGCCAAGCCTGAGTTACCCGGAATACCCATTAGAGGGCGAAGCAGAGGTGTCAGTAGTTTACGAGCCGCGTCCAGTGCACCGTAGTGCTCAAGTACGTTGATCATACCCAGTGCAAACATCACGGTCGGAATAAGTGTCAAAGCAAAAATGAAACCGTCGCGAGCACCACTACCGCCTTTACCGCGCAATGACGTCGTTGCCGCTTGGATACCATCAGCCGTCTCACTGACATCGTAAGCGACCTTACCAAATGAACCGTTGAGCGTTGTAAAATCGAGCACTCCATACCATTCATTGGACTGCATTAAGCCTGAAAAGAACACAATCGCGAATGCGAGTGCGATATAGCTGCCGATCGTGACTTTACGATCGGTTTTAGTTGGATTAGTCATAAGGACCTCTATACATCTCGTTTATGTGGAACAGAACACGTATAGATAGTGCAAACTAATGAGCAATAGGTTAATGACCAAAATCAAATAGCGTATCGGTTTGAACACAAGAACCACAGCAACATATAAAACTGTGATTTAGATTTAAAAGCAGAGGCATACGCTAAAATAATTAGAATATTTCACATACAAAACTAAACAAAATTCGCTTCAACAGCGCAACCAAAAACGCACACAATCACCACACAAGTAAGGTTTCAAATGACAGGTTTTTACCTAGTCTGATCTCTGATAATGATGTAAGTGATCTCTTACATGTTTTTTTGTTCAATTTTAATTCGATTATAATACAGCGGCTTAAATCGTGGTTACGCTTCAAAAATGCAATCGTTTACCTATTATTGGTTGAGTTTTGAACCATGGCTAAACCGTGAGCCATTTTATAAAGAATTTGAGCTTAATTCGAAATTTCAGCCCTTAGAGGTGCTATAGACTTCGCGCTGCCAATATCGAAGGAGAACGGTGGTGATGATGATGGAAATGAGAACGCTTAAATATCAAGTAATGGGCAAAGGCATGTGGATCACTGCAACGGTATCTCGCGCAGTAGCGGACAAACTTGCGCTGGAATATCAATCCTACGGCTGGCCTGTTGAAGTATGTGCCGCAGAACAAACACTGACGTTTGATCTCAATGCTGCATAATATTGGCAATGGCGAATAAGCTCTATCGGTACTAAACCCGGTAGGGCTTTTTCCCTAACCTCTATAATCTCTATAATCTCTATTTCTCTATTTCT